>CAZXWM010000555.1:0-1548 GCA_964644215.1 uncultured Phormidium sp. | reverse complement strand
CAACGCCGAAGAGCATTACACCCTCTCCAATGGCTACCGCATCGAAATGACCTACACCGAGGAACTTTCCCCCCTCGATGCCGTAGAACTCAAAGACTTTGAATGGCACATCGCCCTTCCCGTGGATACTCCCCGCCAGAGGGTTCACGGCATCGAGTCAATCGGCCTCCCCTTTGAAACACGGGTCATCCAAGAACAACCCATTGCCGTCTTCAAGTTTGACCATCTCAAACCCTTTGAATCCCGGATTTTCGGCTGGAAAGCCATCCTCGATGTACGAGGGATTAAATACAACCTCAAACCCGGCGATGTGACGGAATTACCCGAGTTACCCCCCGAGTATCCCGAACGCTATCTCGTCGATAATGACAACCTGGCCATGGACACCGACACCGTCCAACGGGCCGCCCGTAACGCCGTCGGTCGTGAAACCAATCTATTGCGGCAAGTGTTGAGTATCCGCGATTATGACTACGATCGCCTCGAATACGGTATCAAACCCCATATTGATACCCCCGATGTAGCCCTAAAACGGGGCATGGGGTCCTGTGGGGAATATGTGGGGATTCTCCTGGCCCTGCTGCGTCTCAATGGCATCGCCTGTCGGACGGTGGGCCGCTATAAATGCCCCGCCCAAGCGGAACTACGGGAAGTCCCCATGCAGCCGGACTTTAACCATGTCTGGCTTGAGTTCTTTGTCCCAGGCTATGGCTGGATTCCCATGGAGTCGAACCCTGATGGTATGGGCGATCGCGGCCCCCACCCCCTGCGCTTCTTTATGGGCTTGGCTTGGTATCACTTAGAATTAGTCAAAGGGGCAAAATTTGAAAGTCTCATCAAAGACGGTAAGCGACTCCCGAAAACCGAAGTCTCCATGGGCGACTTAGCCATCAACCATGTGCGTTTCCGCATTCTCGACGAATTGCCACCCCCCACCCCCAAAACCGACCCCAAGACCGACGTTTCTTAGCATGGCGAACCCTCTAGCTGACCTGCAAAATCAAATTAGCGATACCCTCAAACGCTATCAACATCGCGTGGATTATCTGGCCATCCGCCTCGAAGCTTCCGAGGGGACTGATATTTTTATCCGAGGGATTCAGAAGGAGACTCATCCCGACCATCAAATTGAAACCCTCAGCGAAGATGTCAGCCTAGGGGGTCAGGTGCGGGCCTGTTACAAAGGAGGTTGGGGCTTTTCGAGTTTTAACCGACTCTCCCAATTGGGCGATCGCGTTGAAGAAGCGGTCACAGCGGCCCGCCTCGTGGGTTGTGAACAAACCGAACTCGCCCCCATCCCCATCCTCAGCGATATCTGTCAATTGCCCCTGACGCGAACTGACCCCCGGCAGATTAACTTGAAGGACAAAAAAGACCTCTGCGATCGCTATATCGAGCAACTGCTCAGCGTCAGCCCCCGCATTGCCACCACCTCCGTCCGCTATAGTGACTGTGCCAAACGCCTCCTCATTGCCACCTCAGAAGGCTCCTTCATCGACCAATCCTGGGTTGATTTAGAAATGCGTTTCGCCGCCACAGCCCGCGACG
>CAZXWM010000554.1:0-1552 GCA_964644215.1 uncultured Phormidium sp. | reverse complement strand
TGCATCACTGACTAAAGGCGTACCTTCTGGAGTTTTAGCAACTTTAGGACAATGTCGAACCTGAAGCTCTGCGGCGACCTTTGCCGTCCCCCAATCATCCCCAATCAAAATAATTTCAACCTGAGAATTTAGCTGCTTCCAGCTTTGAATTGCATTAAACTGAAGCGTTCCAACTAAACCTTGAAATGCCTTGGTAACTGAAAAAAGCGTAATTTTAGTCATTGAAATAATATCAAATTATACATTAAACAATTGCAATTAAGTCTTGCCATTCCACAGAGTCCATGAGATGTTCAATGTTTAACCGAGTTCCATATTCTTGTTCGTAGCGCTCCAAACAGTGAATCCAGTCTAAAATTGTTTCAGTTTTAGATTGAGAGCGATACCGGAGCGATCGCCCTAAATAATCCCTCATCAAGGCCAGTTGACCAACTCGGTAAAGCCGCCAAGCACTCCAAACTAAATTGTTATAGCGAGCTTGAGCTTCCAGATGACAAATCTCGGCAGAAGATTGTGACTCCCGAAAGACTCGATCTAAGATCCGTTCACATTCACGAACCTGACGTTGAACCGCTCGGGAAGCATTTCCCTCATGTTGACGATAATGAACCGTCATCCGAGGAACCCAGGCCGACTCACACCCCATCAGTGCCAAACGCAACACCCAGTCCACATCGGGGGCCTGTTCCAACGTTTTATCAAACCCCCCCACCCCCTCAAAACCCGATCGCCGAAACAGCATCGCCCCCAAAAACACCGGTTTCCACAACAGCCAGGCCGCCAAATCCAACTCAGGAATCCCCTCCCTCGGATTTACCGTCGACAACCGCTCTCCCGCCGCATCCACCACAAACCAGCCACTATGAACCATCCCCAAATGAGGCGACTCCTGTAACGCCGTCACCTGAACCTCTAACTTATCCGGCTCAAACCAATCATCCTGATCTAAAAAGGCGATAAACTCTCCCCGGGCCAGTTCCAGTCCCCGATTACGAGCCACCGCCACCCCCTGATTTTCCTGGCGACTATAGCGCAACCGCGAGCCATAGGGCGCAATCACCGGCTCAACATCCTCCGTTGAGCCATCATCCACCACAATTAACTCCCAATCCCCATAGGTTTGCGCCAAAACACTGGCGATCGCCTCCCCCAGAAATCGCCCGCCATTATACACCGGAATAATCACACTCACCCGAGGAGCCACCACAGACATCGAGCTGACACCATCAACATCTGCTCTCTTCAATCTCTCCCTATCCTCCTCAGGACTTTCTCACTACACCGTATCGGGATCAACCCCCAACGCTCGCAACTGTTCCGCCAACCGCCCGGCCCACTTCTTCGCTCGTTCCGTGCGTTGATTCGCCTGCGACAACTGCGACTCAATACGTTCTGAGTGTTTCTCATACTCCTCGCGATCCAACAACTCCTGCTGGGCCAACTCATAGCCCGTCGGTAAAATATTCCCCTGCTGATCACACCAACGCAACCAGAGACAATCCTTATCCTCAAACTCCCCTTGCCAGAGCATCAATCCTAACCCCACCTGATC
>CAZXWM010000553.1:0-1572 GCA_964644215.1 uncultured Phormidium sp. | reverse complement strand
GTACAGTTTTGAATGGGAGGGGTGGGTAGCGATACCCATCTCGACCCTAACAATGAGGCTCCTGAAGCAATACTGTATCGAGTCCGGTAGAACTCAAACCGACGTAATCAGAGAGTTTGTGCGGGGACTGAAGTTAGGGGTTGCTGACAATCAAGGTAGGTAAGGCAATCGCATTCATCCCGACGCTCACCCTACTGGGTAGAGCGCGGGGCTTGAGGCAATTTTAGCTAAACTCAACGATTGCAGCAACAAGGCCCGAACCCGAGCCGCATCCCCTTCCAAACAGACTATTGATTGATGGCATTATCGACTATTTCCCCATCGCTTTGACCAAACCAATGCCACTGAAGTACAACATGGCCACGGCTCCCCCGAGCAAACTTTGCGTGAGCGGGTCTGTTGACGGGGTTAACACGGCCCCCAAAACGGCAGCCGTGAGAATCACATATCGCCAACCCGATAGCATCTGCGAGGACGAGACAATCCCCAAACCGCCGAGAATGGCTTGTAGAACCGGGACTTGAAAGGCAATTCCGGTACTAAACAGCAACAGCAAAATGGTTTTGAAGTATTCATCAATAGACCATTGCTGAGCCACCACCCCTTCGCCGAAGCTGACAAAAAACTTGAGAGCCGCTGGAATCAAGGCCACATAGGCGAAGACTAACCCAACCAGAAATAGCACACTGGAACCGAGAACCACCGGAGCAATCAGTTTCTGTTCCCGTCGCGTTAGGCCCGGCAGCACAAAGCGGACAATTTGATAGAGGATAAAGGGCGTGGCCAGGAGTAGGCCACTATAACCGGCCACTTCGATGGAGACAAAGAAAAACTCCCCTGGGCGAATTTGGATAAATTCAACTCCATTGGCGGGAGCCTCTAGGAGCCGCACAATTGGCTTTACGGCCAGGAAACAGCCGATAATGGCAATGAAAACGGCGATGATGGAATAGAAAATTCGCTGTCGTAGTTCTTCGAGGTGGTCGAAGATGGACATCTCCACCTCGAAGGGAGCTTCATTGAGATAGCTGTCATCCTGTTCAGGCGGTTTGGGGGCAATTTTGGGAGGTTCTGGGGGCGAAGTCATGAAATCTATAGAGACAAGGAATCCGACGCTGTCATTTAACTGTGGTTTTTATTCTAAACCGCCTCGGTTCGGTCAGTGGGGGAAACTCGCCTGCGATCGCCCGTGAAGAACCCCAAAACATGACTTAAAATAGATAACTGTGATTTGTCTTACCAGGTCTTTTACTGTGCTACGATCGCTCATCGCCGATTTTCGCATCATCTTTGATCGCGACCCCGCTGCCCGTAACTGGGTTGAGGTGCTATTCTGCTACCCCGGTTTGCAAGCATTGGTGTTCCACCGCTTCGCCAACTGGCTGCATCATCTGGGACTCCCCTTTTTCCCCCGTCTGATTTCCCATTTTGCTCGCTTCATCACCGGTATTGAGATTCACCCCGGTGCTACCATTGGCCAAGGCGTGTTTATCGACCATGGGATGGGAGTCGTCATCGGAGAGACGGCGATTCTCGGCGATGGCTGTTTGATTTATCAAGGTGTCACCCTCG
>CAZXWM010000552.1:0-1594 GCA_964644215.1 uncultured Phormidium sp. | reverse complement strand
CTATCGCTATCATATTCTCGATGAAATGACGTCTCAGGGAATCCCCCTAGAAACCTTTAGCGGTAGTCAGGAGAAAGCGGCTGAAGTCTATGCCAAGAGTCAAATTAACCTCAATGTGAGTCTCAATGGCGATTTGAATATGCGGGTGTTTGAGGTGTTGTCAAGTTGCGGTTTTTTGTTGACGGACAAACTCAAGCCAGAAGCAGGGTTAGAGGCATTATTTGAAGTTGGTAAACACCTAGAAATTTATAATAGTAAAGCAGATTTATGTCAGAAAATACAGTATTATCTTCAGCATCCTGAACTGACTCGACAGATTGCTAAAGCAGGTTGTGAGTTGTTTTGGCAACAGCATCATCCGGAACAGAAAGTTCAACAGCTTTTAGACCATCTTCAGGGGCGTTTGTTGCCGAGTTTTTATCACGCTGACGCTGATTTACGCAGTCAGTTTGTCACCAGTCAGGATACGGGCGATCGCCATTGGCATATTGCCGTTTATGAGTATATCCAAGAACAACATCGGCAAATTCCTAAGTTAAATCTCATCATTTGGGGTAACTGTGATCCCCGCTTAATTGCTGATGTGGTGGATTTATCTCGCTTAGAAATTTATCTCGTCTCTCCCGATGGCAAAACTACCTCCCCACCTCCACTGATTCAAGACTGTCAATTGGGCGATCGCATCGAATGTCTCCCCCCCTCAGACTTAGCCCACCATCCCGAGTTTCGGGAACTCACCGTCGATAATCTCAGCCATCAAACCATGTTGCTGGTGGACATTAACCAGTTTAAGACTGGACAGTTAATTCCTTTATTAAAATCCATCTTAGCCCACACCCTAATCTTAATCTGTCCCCAAGGTTCCCCCAGTCCTGATTTGCTAGAGTCCTTAAATCAGGAACTGTTTAAATACTACTTCTTTCAGGTTTCCTTTGACCCCCTAGCCTATCGCCTCAATGTCATTACCCAATTTAACCCCGGTTTTCAGTCCCTCTTAGATATCGTTAGCAACTATCAAAAAAATCCCGGCGATCGCCAAGCCCTCTATCTCGTCCGACAACTCCGCAAAGCCGTCACCCAACAATGGTTAAATCTCGGCTATGCCGAACTTCCCGACCAAATTGATGGACAACTTGGAGACCTCCATTCAGCCCTCCTAGAAAGTCCCTTACGCCAAGACACTCTCGACGAAGACGACCGAAGATTTTTCGAGAAACTCAAACAACTTTTTAGCCCCAAAACCCCAGAAAACCATCTCTCCCAAGCCTTTCTCGCCGCCACCCTTTACGGCTATCCCCATCAATTCCCCGTCGCCTATCACGACCTTCCCTTTCCCGGCTGGCTAAACGAATTTCTCCTAACCTATGTCTTATCCATGCCCCGGATTTTTCAAGACCCCGGCGACACCGAAGCCTATCACCATCACCTAGAGAATTGGCTTAGCTATCTGCATCAAAACATCCTCAGTCATCCCAACAGTCCCAGTTGGCAGGCCGTCAACGAAGTCTTTGCCGAACGGGTGAACTGTACCCCCTTATATTTCAGCCAACGCAGTCCTCTACGACTGCAAAAGAAACGGGCCGAACTCCTCGAA
>CAZXWM010000551.1:0-1639 GCA_964644215.1 uncultured Phormidium sp. | reverse complement strand
TGGTAAAACAGCATCAACTGGTTTACGGTGCGTTGCGTGGTGAGTTGGCTTCTGAAGCCATCCACGCCCTAGCGCTGAAAACCTACACCCCAGAAAAGTGGGCGGCCGCTAGCCAAGTTGGTTAAGGTATAAACAGCCCCTTTTTGACCAGTCCTCTGAACTACATTCACACGAAACTCACATTATTGAATTGCCATGACCCCAGATGTTAAGCAACGAATCGACGACTTGTTGAAACAGCACAAAGTGCTGGTTTTCATGAAGGGAAATAAACTGATGCCCCAGTGCGGCTTCTCGAATAACGTCGTGCAAATGCTCAATAGCCTTGGTGTTCCCTATCAAACGGTTGATGTTTTAGAGGATTTTGACATTCGCCAAGGGATTAAGGAGTATTCTAACTGGCCGACGATTCCTCAACTCTATATTGATGGGGAGTTCGTTGGCGGGTCGGATATTGCGATCGAACTCTATCAAAATGGTGAACTTCAGCAGATGGTACAGGTCGCTTTAGCTTCCTAATCATCTTGATTCGCTCTGTTGAGCCTCCCTGATTTTTAGGGAGGTTTTTTTGTGTTGTCAAGGGGTTAAGTGCTGTTTTTTGTTAAGATTTATGTTACAATCAGGGGAAATTCAATAAATTTCTAAAAACTATGAATTTTTTCAGCCTAGCCAATCTACCGAATTACACGATTGTTGTCATTAGTTGTATCTTTGCAGTTCTCTGCGGGATTGTTTTTAAAGATATTTTGGAATATCAATTTTCCCAATGGAAGGCGAAGGGTAATCCTTCTGAGATTCATTACAAGACGGGTAATTTGAAGGTGGCGTATTTGCTGACATCTCTCTTTGCGACGATTTGCGTTTGTACGAGTTTATCGACGTTTGAAGTTCCGCCGCTGTTTGCCTATCCTTTGGGGGTAATTGTCGTCATTCCCACGGCGATTTTAGTTTGGGTGCAATTGGATTCGATGTTGTCTTTGGCGGCTCGGGACGGGATTGAGTCGATTCGGATTGATGTGGAAATGAGCGATCGCGAGGCCTTTCAGGCGAATAAGAACAGTTAGTTGAGGCAGTTGCCGAGAAATTGGGAACCCTCCACTTGGTTCTGCCCGCGCTCTATCATCTATCATATAAATGATGAGCGCCGGGTTGTTCCGACTGGCACTGAACCATCAATTCCACCTCAGCAAGCCCCTTGCCTTCCCATTTTCAGGGAGTGTCAAAAACAAACCCTATGAGTAAGACGATCGCCGCAAACTCACCTGGAGTGACGCGCAGTGTAAGGTTGCTGGGCGGTGGCATGGTGAGGGCGATCGTCATGCTTCTATTGTACTGAGGGGTTAGAGGGGCGATGGCTGGGCGGATGCCGAAGCCGCTTGGCAATGTTGCTACTGGGGCGAGAATCTTTCTGGGACGCTTCGCGACATCCTGTACATTGCTTTGCGGTCTAACGGGGCTGTTCTACTGCTGGCGCTTATGAATAAAATTGTTCATACTCGTCATGATTGCCGATCCAAAACCATGTCACGGTGTCACCTTCCAAGACTCCAAGAGCACGATAGCTGCGTGTCACTCGCACAGACCAAATGCCCTCCTCGCTGTTAATGCATTTGAAATGTAACGATGGATGAAATGGGTT
>CAZXWM010000550.1:1316-1642 GCA_964644215.1 uncultured Phormidium sp. | reverse complement strand
TTGCCTCTTGCCTCTTGCCTCTTGCCTCTTGCCTCTTGCCTCTTGCCTCTTGCCTTCTTCTAAATCTGAAACCGATCGCCCAAATAAT
Source organism: uncultured Phormidium sp. (assembly GCA_964644215.1). Classification (GTDB taxonomy): domain Bacteria; phylum Cyanobacteriota; class Cyanobacteriia; order Cyanobacteriales; family Geitlerinemataceae; genus Sodalinema. The sequence continues at coordinate 1,554 of CAZXWM010000550.1, read as the reverse complement.
ACTGACGCACCAGAGGATTATCATAGAGTTCCGCCGGACTTCCCGAAGCGAGGATTTCCCCTTCGCGCATAATGTAGGCGCGATCGGTAATTTCTAGGGTTTCGCGGACATTGTGATCAGTGATGAGGATGCCGATATTGCGATCGCGTAAACGAGCAATCACCTGCTGGATATCATTAACGGCGATGGGGTCAATTCCCGCAAAGGGTTCATCGAGAAGTAAGAAAATGGGTTCCCC
>CAZXWM010000550.1:0-1306 GCA_964644215.1 uncultured Phormidium sp. | reverse complement strand
TCCCCATATCCCGTCGAGAGGGAACGAGCAATTTCCGTGCGTCGTCGTTCTCCTCCCGACACCTGTCGTCCGAGAGTTGAGGCCACCTTACCTAAATTAAACTCCTCAATCACCGCATCGAGTCGTTTTTGCCACTCCCGTCGAGGAACTCCCGTCTGTTCAAACACCAGTAAAAGATTATCTTGCACCGTCAAATTGCGAAAAATACTGGCTTCTTGGGCCAAATAACCGATCCCCATTTTGGCTCGCTTGTGCATCGGTAGAAGCGTGATATCTTGGCGATCGAGCCAAACCCGGCCGCGATCGGGTTTCACCAACCCCGTCACCATATAAAACGTCGTCGTTTTACCGGCCCCATTCGGTCCCAAGAGTCCCACCACCTCCCCCTGACTCACCGAGAGGTTAACGCGGCTAACAATGGAGCGTTTTTGATAGGACTTATGGATGTTCTCAAGGACAATTTTCATAGACCAGGGACAGCAACAGGGGATGAACGCAAATTAACGGATAGCCGGCGGTGCAGGAGCAGAGGGCCGTTGAGAATTGCCATTTTCAGGAACGAGATAAATGGCTTCGACTTGGCGTTCTGGGAGCGGTTGGGCCACAAAGAGACCATCATCAATCAGGTAAGTGACCACCTCGCCGCGAATACTGTTTCCTTCCTGGAGAACAAAGACATTCCCCGTCAGTACCAGACGTTGTTCATTGCTGAAGAACTGGGCCTGATTTGAGGTGGCTTGCAGATTGCGGGAGGGGAAATTCACTTGCACATTCCCCCGAGCCGTGACAATTCCCGTCCGCGCATCGGCTTCTTGTTCATCGGCGCGAACCGTTAGCGGTGCGCCACCGTCGGCTTGGGAATAGGTCGGGGGTGCGATCGCGCCAGAGAAGGCGATGGGGAGGGACAAAGCCAAAGCCAAGCGCCATTTCGCCAATGTAGAGATGTTCATAATTAATAGATCACAAAGGCTGACTTGAGAGCCAATCAGAAGTTAAGAGAGCGAGCCAACCGGAACAGTTCCCCGGTTGCTGTAGTTTATCTTAGCAACGGCTGTTCTCCATGAACGATGCCATAGGACAGTCTGCAACCTGAGTCGCCAAGTTTCCGGCTGGAATGACCCAAGATGACCCAAATCGTAGCCAATCCCATCACTGGCTGTAATTTTGTCATAACTGGGTGGATAGCAATCCCTGAACCCCTTGCAAACTCGTATCCCAACGACGGTAATTGTCACATTGTCCAGAAGACAGTCAGCAAAGTCAACGGGTTTCACCCCCAGAACCAGAGTCCTCAGCACACAATGAA
>CAZXWM010000549.1:0-1645 GCA_964644215.1 uncultured Phormidium sp. | reverse complement strand
TGGACTCACTTCCTATAGTAGTAATCAGAAGCAAATACAACGCTTCTGAAACAGATAACACACAGCGCAGTCCACATTAGTTAAAGAGGTAAACACGCTGTTAATTCTAACATCTGTTCAACTCCAACAAACAACGGCATCCAACCAAGCGACTGAAACTTCCACCACCTAGTTGACCCGGAGCAATGCAGCTTCAGCCCTTCCTGGGGAACTTGACTTGTTGCATCTCCAAATTGTCTTTAGAAACATGGGGAAATCACTCGTCCGACTGGTCTGGGTGCCGTTGTTGTTTTGATAGGCTGAAAGAGGACGACTATTAGCCTTTCACCTCTATGAGTTCAAAACAACCCGCTTGGTCAAGTGCAGTGACCCAAGTTGGCCAGGAGTTTGATTCTGCCCCCTTGGAATTACTATCCGGTCAGGTTCCCGATACGCTTCAGGGAACCTTGTATCGTAACGGTTCCGCGCGACTTCAGCGGGGCGATCGCCATGTGGGCCATTGGTTTGACGGTGACGGGGCAATTCTCTCCGTCGAGTTTGGCAATGGTCAGGCTAAAGGTCAATATCGATTTGTACAAACTGCCGGCTACCAAGCCGAAGCCGAAGCCGGAACCCTTCTCTACGGAGGCTATGGAACCCAAGCCTCGGGGTCTCTCCTGACTCGTTGGCGGACTCCTCCTAAAAACGCCGCCAATACCTCCGTTTTAGCCCTGCGCGATCGCCTCCTGGCCCTCTGGGAAGGTGGAAAACCCCATGTTCTCAATCCCAAAACCCTAGACACCTTGGGATTAGAAGACATCGACGTTCCCACCTACTCGGCCCATCCCAAATGGGATCATCACAGCGGCGAGATTTTCAACTTCGGCATCGACTATGGCCGAGAAACCTCCCTGAATCTTTTTGTCTGCAATGAACAGGGAAGCCTGAAATGCCAGCGGACTCATCCACTGCGTCGGCCATCCCTGATTCACGATTTTGTCTTGGCGGGAGACTATCTCGTGTTTTGCGTCCCGCCGATCGAGATTCCTCTGTTACAGCTATTGCTTGGACTGACCAACTTCAGTGACGGAAGCCGCTGGAACCCCAGTTTGGGAACCGAGATTCTAATTTTCAACCGTCATGACCTCAATCTCGTCAGTCGTAGCGAAGCCGAACCCTGGTTTCAATGGCATTATGGCAACGGATATGTCAACGACGCCGGTCATATCGTGGTGGATGTGGTGCGTTACCCGGACTTCACCACCAACCAACGACTTGCCGAAATTGCCACCGGTTACACCGACACCGGCGCCGAAGCCCAACTCGATCGCCTCATTCTCGACCCCCAAAGCGGTAAAATCTTAGCCAGTGAGTCCTTGTGCGATCGCTCTTGCGAATTTCCCAGCGTTGCCCCAGATCACGTCGGCCGCAACGCCTCAGCGATGTATCTAGCCCTACATCGCCCCAATGTGGACACCGCCCAAGACCTCTACGGAGCGATCGGGCGTTACGATATCCAGCAGGGGACTTTAGAGAGTTTTGACTTTGGCGAGGGCCGCTATCCCGTAGAACCCATCTACGCCCCCAACGGCGAAGGAGGCGGCTGGCTGCTGACGGTTGTGTATGATAGCGATGGCGATCGCTCCGAAGTCTGGGTATTCAACGC
>CAZXWM010000548.1:0-1647 GCA_964644215.1 uncultured Phormidium sp. | reverse complement strand
TTTGGGATTGATAATTGTGATAGGTATTAAGACATCGCCAAAACTCAATCACCTCTTGATAGCGATCGCAACCCATACACCAGTCAACCACGGCAACAATCGTTTCCCATTCAGTTTCCAATTCTGAGCGAGTCAGGGATTGATGAGCCTCTTGGGGGCGATCGGTTTCCAAAACTTGCTGATACCAAGCCAGCCAACGCTGACGAGCCGTCTCTTCAAACTCAGGATTTTGCTGAAGTTCTCTGAGAGCATAGTCTTGAGTCAGGGGGAGCGTTTGATAGCGTTCTCCTGACGTCTGTTGCAAGAGAAATAGGCGTTGTAACTTGGCCAGTCCCTCGGAATTGTTGACTGAAGCCACCTGATAAAGTGCCTTGGCTAACATCGGTTGGGGGAAAAGTGCAGCCGCCATCAGTAAGCGATGAACTTCAGTACCTCGTAAAGGCATGATGGCACCCTCGAAATAGTAGTGAGTGAGGCGATCGGATTGATTGATAGTTACAGGTGTTTTTAAGGGATAACCTGCCGCTAGTCGCGCAATTTGATAGAGGATCGCCCCCGGTATACCGCTAGTTTTGTCAGAGAGTTGTTGATGCTCGTTGGGATTTAGGGATAATCCTTTCTCCTGAAGGTGATGAGTAATTAGGGCGTTGGCATCGCTTGGAGATAGGGATTCTAGGGTGATATTAACGTCAAAAGCTCGATGTTCACGAGTGGTGATAATGGCTTTGACAGTTGAGGGAAGTTCGTAGAGGAAACTGCACAACTCCTCTTGCTCTTCAAAGGCTTTGAGGTGATCGACGATGAGGAGAATTCGGCGATGACTTAAGAGATCTTGAATACGCTCAACTTGCACTTCAAAGTCCGTGGCGAGGATGTGGGGATATTGCAGAACTCGGGCGATGGTGTGCAAGATGTCTCCCAGGTGGCGATCGCGTTTCACACGCCGCAGCAGGCGATCGCCCACCAGTCGCTGTCGTTGTGCACAAGTAAAGACAATGGCCTCAAACTGTTCCTGAAGCAAACAGCGATAGGCGGCTTCGAGAACTAGGGTGGTTTTACCAATTCCGCCAATCCCTTGAATGCCAAGGCGATGAGCGGGGTGGGAGTCGCCGAGGAGTTTGAGGAGTTGGATGAGTTGGCGATCGTAGCCAATAAAGCGACTCGCTTCGAGGGCCGGGAGATTATGGTGAGGTCGTGACGGAGGCGGTCCATAAATCGCAGGATTGGGAGACGCGGTTGGCGTTGGAGATGAGGTGGCCGCCGGGGTCTGGATCTGTTTTTGAAGGTCGAGAAGTTTACGGGCCAGGTCTTTTTTTTTTAGGTTGTCTGCGTCCGCCGTTAAGTAGCCGCTTCGTTTCATGGACTGGGTCAACCGCCGCCGTAGCTGGTAAGCGACACACTTTTTAATATAGTCAACCCCCTGAGCGAAGTTCTGGTCTTGACAAATTTGCTCATAGGTCTGTCCGAGGAGTATTCCCTCAAGAACCGCGAGTTCCAGTTCATCTAGGGGTTTTGCGGTTTGCTCAGACACCAGAGTTCGAGCGAGGTTGAGTAAGGTTTGGGCTTCGGCTGGGTTCATAACGCGTTTGCCAGAAGATGATCCAAATACCACTGTAATAGGGTATTTATGAACTTTATGACTCCGAA
>CAZXWM010000547.1:0-1668 GCA_964644215.1 uncultured Phormidium sp. | reverse complement strand
TTTACCCCTATCAGATTTATCAGGCTCGGGGTAAAGGTGCCGATGCGGTGTTGTTGATTGCGGCGGTGTTGGGCGATCGCGATTTACAGTATTTCCTCAAAATCACCAAAATCCTGGGAATTACAGCCCTAGTTGAAGTCCATACCGCCGAAGAATTTGATCGCGTCCTGGCCCTCGATGGCATCCAACTCATCGGCATCAACAATCGTAACTTAGAAGACTTCAGCGTCAACTTGCAAACCACCGTAGACTTACTCGCACCCCGCCAGCAAGAGATTCAAGACAAAGGGGTTGCGATTGTGAGTGAGTCGGGAATGTTTGCACGTCCTGACCTCGATCGCGTCGCCGCCGCTGGGGCCAACGCCGTCTTAGTCGGGGAATCTCTGATGCGACAAGACGATCCCGCAGCAGCAATTGCAGAGTTATTTTCCACCTCATCGACCGGCCGTTGAGCCTCGCGCCCTCACGAGCCGCAGTACAATGAATGGTAACGTCCGGCCAACGTCATAGCCACTGTTTTGGCCCGTTAACCCCTGGACGGTTAGCGTTGTGCCGTCTATCTACCTCACCCATTACGACTTAAATATGGAGCCGCTTCCCCTTCCCTCTCACATTCATTACGAGTTATTATTGCAACTCCTTGAACGTCAAACTCTGTTTTCGGTGAATCATTATTCCGAAGAACGACGGCAAATTGATGAGTTGATTATGACCCTGCGTAAAGCCCTCTCTCAGCAGAAGCGACTCGAACAAGCCTGTCAGATGAAAGGGGTTCGAGTTGACTATCGTTGGTCTTTGAATCAGGCGATTGAACATACAGCCCGGGTTGGCGATCGCGAAGCCCGTTAATCTGGACTCAGGAAGCCAACCCGTTTTTCGGTAAACTGCAAATCCCAGTTGTATAATGACGATCTTTAGCGATCGCCGACGTGTTATGGACGACAAATTAATGTTAATGATTCCGGGTCCGACCCCGGTTCCCGAAAAAGCCCTCACCGCCATGGGACGACATCCCATCGGCCACCGCAGCGGCGAGTTTTCCGAGTTAGTCGCGGAAGTCTTAGCCGATCTCAAATGGCTGCATCAAACTCAAAATGACGTCTTAGTCGTCACCGCCAGTGGAACCGGAGCCATGGAAGCCGGGATTATCAATGTCCTGAGTTCGGGCGATCGCGTCTTAGTCGGGTCCAATGGTAAATTTGGCGATCGCTGGGCCAAAGTGGCCAAAGCCTATCCCCTCGATGTCCAAACCATTACCGCCGAATGGGGACAACCCCTCGACCCCGAAGCCTTCCGTCAAGCCTTAGAAGCCGATACCAACAAAGAGATTAAGGCCGTTATCCTCACCCATAGCGAAACCTCCAGCGGGGTGCTAAACGACCTCGAAACCATCAATCGTCATGTCAAGGCCCATGGAGAGGCCTTAATTATCGTCGATGCCGTCACCAGCTTAGGGGCTTGCAGCGTTCCCATCGATGACTGGGGTCTCGATGTGGTGGCCTCAGGGTCTCAGAAAGGCTATATGATTCCTCCAGGGTTAGGCTTTGTTTGCATGAGCGATCGCGCCTGGAACGCCTACGAAACCTCTAACCTACCCCGGTTCTACTTCGACCTCGGCCCCTATCGCAAGAATGCGGCCAAAAACACCACCCCCTTCACCCCGCCAGT
>CAZXWM010000546.1:0-1674 GCA_964644215.1 uncultured Phormidium sp. | reverse complement strand
GCCGTGTCAATGATGACGACATCGGTTTCTTGTGCTTTGGCATAGGCACGCTTGGCCTGATGTATCTTACCGCCAGATTGCAGGAAATCCCCAAGAATCGTATAAGCTTCTTTGTTGGAGGGATTTTTCTTGATGGCTTTATAACAGGTAGCTTTAGTTGTGCTGCGCTTCTCCTGTTTTAAGTTGAGTTCTCTTGGATGTTTCAGAGATTCAAGAGAGTTGGACTGAGGATTTTTGTTCACCAAGTTAATGGCTGATGATGTTTTTGGGACTTTGCAATAGCGTTGAATAATTTCGATCAGTTCTTGCATCCGGTGGAAATAGGTATGTTCCCGTAAGGTTCGTTCTTGTCCTGCTTTAGCTATTTCGGATCGGATGGTTTCATGGTCAAGAAGATAACGAATTTTTTCAATGCAATCCTCAGGACTGGTATAGGCGACAATCTCTTTTCCGACGTCAAATAGGTCATTGAGGTTCTGTTTGGCATCGGTCACAAGACAGGTTCCTACTCCTGTCGCTTCGTACAGGCGCATATTATTTGCATAGTTCTCAGCCACATCAATATGTAGGTTTAGGGTAATCCGAGATGCGGCAAGACGGCGATACATATCCAGCCCCCAGGCTTCACCATGATACCGACGACGAATCGCGCAATGAGCGGGAAGATTTAAAGCACCATAGCCCCAGAAATCTACGGGAACGGATTGGGCTATGCGATCGAGAAATTCAATGCGACGGCGATGGTGGGCTGAGTAGCCGCCAATAAAGGTTGTGTCATAACTTTGGGGAATAACTCCTAGGCGATCGAGAACGGTTCTTCCAAAGCCGATACGGAAGTACTCGCTAGCAACTCCTTGACTACGGAATTTTTCAACGTAGTGAGGGAACGATGTCAGCAAAAGGTTATAGGGACTTAAATCTAAGTCAGATTTGAGAGGGCAGGCATTTTGACCTACGATTAGCTTGACATAGGGACGAACGGCATGGAGTAATTCTGGGTGCGTCCAATTTAAGTCATGAATGTAGAGAATGTCGGGGCGATGGTAGCGAATTTGCTCAAAGAGAACTGATAACTGCCATGGGTAAGGTGAATTAGGGTTGAAGGGGGTAGAGAGCCTAATGCTATGCTCTTTTAACCACTGATTTTGTGTGGCATGGCAGTTAGGTATTAGCTTTTGGGCATCATAACCTAGACGTGTTAAGTTTGAGGTGTAAAAGTCTGCTGTTCCAAAGGATTGACGTAGTAAATACTGGATTTGGGTATCATAACTTTCTTGGTAGAGGTTGGGTATATCCCGGTAGCAATTTTTGATAAATAAGTCATAGTGGGTATCGATAAATAAAAAATTCATAACGTAATAATTCCTTGCGATAATTCTTCATGAGCTATCTATGTTTCTTCTATCATTCTTGGAGATGATCATTGCCGTATTCTTGATAGGAGGAGAAATTTACCGAGTTGGCTATAGTTTTGATTTACTCTCAGGAACAACCGTGGCGACTGCTAACTTGGTAAAACTTTTAGGATTCAGTCAAGACAATGATTACCTCAAAGTGACAAAAAAGAGACGGCATAAGACCTGGCTAAAAATCATTTAAAGTTTTATTAGAAATAGATGACCGACTCTCGAATCACATCTTTTACATTCTGTTGTCCACAGGAGGATTCGATGT
>CAZXWM010000545.1:0-1683 GCA_964644215.1 uncultured Phormidium sp. | reverse complement strand
TTTAGGCTTTGCCAACGGGGCGATCGCCACCCTGACCGCCAGCAAAGTCACCCATCGCAAACGTCGCAGCATCGCCGCCCATTGTCAAACCTCCCTCACGGAAGCCGACTTCCTCAACAACGAAATTCTCATTCACCGCCAAACCACCGCCAACACCTCCACCGACTACGGCCAAGTTCTCTATCGTCAAGACGGACTGATTGAGAAGGTTCGCACCAGTAATATCGAGCCGCTTCACGCCGAACTCGAACATTTTGTTAACTGTGTTCGCGGTGGAAATCAACCCTCCGTTGGCGGCGAACAAGCCCTACGAGCCTTGCGTTTAGCCAGTTCCATCGAACAAATGGCCCTAGATGGTAAACTCTGGGACTCGCCCGATGTTGAATGGCTCTCAGATGCCGCCATTTTGCATTAATGATGTTTGTATAAATACGGGTTGGATGAGTCGAACTTAGCCAAAGAGTTTCCCTTCATTCGAGCCAACATTCCTCCAAGTTCTCTATTTATTTTACCTACCCTAAACGACCATGACCGTTGTTAAACGTCCTCTGCTACGCCCCGGCGATGGAATTGACTCTCAGGAGTTTACTGAACCCGTCAAACTCCTGCAACGGATTATGATTAAACTCAGGCTGTTGCCCATCAGTCAGCCGATTAACGGTCGCTTTGACTCCGCCCTAGAGAAAGCTGTCAAAGTCTTTCAAATGCAGAATGACCTAGACATAACGGGGATTGTTGGGGAGGAAACCTGGGCCGCGATTGATAAAAAATTAGGACTCAATCAAGGTAGTCCGTCTCCGTCTCCGTCCCCGTCTCCGTCTCCGTCCCCATCCCCTCAACCCCTCGAACGTTATCCCGTCTTAAAAAAGGGCGATGGGATTGATTACCCGGACTTAGTTGAGGCGGTAAAAGTTCTGCAAGAATTACTGATTGAAGCCCGCATTTTTCCTCAAGATGAAATTGCTGACGGTAAGTTTGGCAATAACACCGAAGAGGGAGTGAAACGATTTCAATCTCTCAATGGCTTAGTTGTTGATGGAATCGTCGGACGAGATACGTGGTCGGCGTTAGTGGGGGGACCTGTTACCATCTATGAACCCGAACGTCAAGAGCCGGTTTCTCAATTTGATATCTCTCGTATTGTCGCCTCAATTCCCTATCCCGATATTCGAGTCTATGCGCGTGATTCAGTTCCCTTAATTTTGGCAGCCTGTTTAGATCATGGTGTCACGGATTTAGGACAGATTGCCTATGTTTTGGCGACGGCTGAACATGAATCTCATTTAGGGAAATGGATGACCGAATTAGCCAGTGGTTGGGCTTATGAATGGCGCTCGGATTTAGGTAATATCTATGCTGGAGATGGTCCGCGTTATAAAGGACGAGGCTTTGTCCAGATTACTGGGCGAGCCAATTATCGCTATTGGGCGGGTCGTTTGGGTATTGACTTAATTGGCAATCCTGAGTTAGCCGCTAATCAAGAGATTGCGGCGGATTTGCTGGTTTTGGGAATGCGAGATGGGTCTTATACCGGTCATGGCTTGAATGACCATATTTTGGGAGGGCGGCAAGATTTTGTCAATGCTCGCCGTATCGTGAATTGGCTCGATCGCGCTGAACATATCGCCGCGATCGCTCGGGAGTTTTTGCGCGTCTTACGTTAATTAAACAGTGGCATTAAAC
>CAZXWM010000544.1:0-1687 GCA_964644215.1 uncultured Phormidium sp. | reverse complement strand
ACTTTTTGTTTTGAGCCTTTGATTTACGAGAGGAGACTCACTCTCGGCCTGCATCACGCTTCGGGTTTCCCCAACACGTCGAAACCATGAAGGCCCCTTGTGAGTGACGTGAATGCTATCGTTTCCTTTCTGGATCTACCATTGTAGGGGAAAATTCCGAAAGTGACAACTGTACTTCAGGAATTCCCCGTTCCCTGTTCCCCGGTTCCTTCTTCTTTAAATGAGACGTTAGTTGCCGTTTTGTAGTATTCGTCCTATCATACCACAAACAAGGGAAACATCTGGCTGAGAGTCTTAGTCTGACCCCGTTGAGAAGACTTTAAGCAGGCAAAACCATAACCGACCCTCCCCATTTTTTGGCGAACCCATTAGCATATAGGTGTGACTAACCTGAGACACCCGTTACATTCCTTAAAACAGGGAACCTGGTTCAAGTTAATCTGCGGAGCCAGTTTCCAAGACCTGCCCGCCGTGCATAACCTGAGTTTGGCATATACCTTGGCCGGAGTTGATTGTATTGATGTTGCCGCAGATCCGGCAGTCGTCGAGGCGGCTCGTGGGGGGATTACGGCGGCTCAAGCCTATGTGGAGTCGGCGCGATCGCGGGGGCTATCTCCCAATCCCAAGCCCTGGCTCATGGTCAGTTTAAACGACGCCGATGACCCTCATTTTCGCAAAGCGCAGTTTAACCCTAACCACTGTCCGCCGGACTGTCCCCGCCCCTGTGAAGCTGTCTGTCCAGCAGCGGCGATCGCCTTCACCGAGGAGCATCAGGGGGTGATAGAGGACCGCTGTTATGGCTGTGGCCGTTGTTTACCCATCTGTCCCCAAGGACTGATTCGGGCCAACGCCTATCGCACCAGTCCTGAAACCCTAGCGCCCTTTATCCTGTCTATGGCCGTTGACGCCATTGAAATTCATACCCAACCCGGTCATGGCCAGGACTTCGAGGCTCTTTGGCAGGCGATCGCCCCTTGGCGAACCCACCTCAGACAACTGGCGATTAGTTGTCTGCACAGTCCCCAGAGTTTAGAGTATCTGCGATCGCTCTACGAGATCATCGGTGACGCCTTTCCCGAACCCATCTGGCAAACCGACGGGCGATCGATGAGTGGAGACATTGGCAAAGGAACCAGCAAAGCCACCATCGACTTTGGACAACAAGTTCTCAACGCCAACCTCCCCGGATATGTCCAACTCGCCGGAGGAACCAATCAGCACACTGTCCCCAAACTGCAATCCCTAGGCTTGTTTAACAACCGATTAAATTGCGAACAATCTTCGTCTAACAACCCATCAACCCGGCCAAAACCCGCTAAATATATAGCAGGGATTGCCTACGGCAGTTATGCCCGAGCCATTTTATCCCCCATTTTGACCGCATTAAACAGCATTGAGCAGGGTTGCGCCATGTCTTCTTCCGTATACCTAGATCAGCATCCTCAACTTCTCTGGGCCGCCGTCGAGCGGGCGCGATCGCTCGTCGCCCTCCATCATCAGCCCTCAGCCGTCCTCAATGCCCGTTAAACCAGCCCCAACACTCCGGGTTGACGGTCCTTGTTGCTATTTCTAGCCTTCATGGTGACTCCCAATCCTCAACAGCCATCTTCTATCCTTTATGGGCGATCTCCGTCTCCTGAAGCCGCCCCTTCAGAATCAGAACGCGATATGCAGCGCAGTACCGACG
>CAZXWM010000543.1:0-1717 GCA_964644215.1 uncultured Phormidium sp. | reverse complement strand
TTGCGGTCATAAACTCTGTTGGCTGTGCTTAGTTTTCGATTTTCACGGACTTGATTTTGTCGCCCTGACGGATGGCGTTGACAACGGCCATATCTTGGGTTTGGCCGAAGACGGTATGCTTGCCGTCAAGATGCGGTTGGGGTTCGTGGCAGATGAAGAACTGACTGCCACCAGTATCCGGCCGTCCTGTGTTGGCCATCGACATCGTGCCAGCGACGTGCTTGTTTTTGTTGATTTCACACTTGATGGTGTAGCCAGGGCCACCGGTTCCGGTTCCGTTAGGGCATCCCCCCTGAATCATAAAGTTGGGGATGACACGGTGAAAGTTGAGTCCGTCGTAAAACCCTTTTTCGGAGAGTTCGACGAAGTTTTTAACCGTGTTGGGGGCATCTTCATCGAAAAAGTCGATGTTGATGGTTCCTTTATCGGTTTCTAGGATAGCTCGGGTCATAGGGAGTGTTATTCCGCGATGCAAACCCAACTATGTTAACGTAAGCTGGGTTTTGGTTTCTGGGAAAGTTCTTGGGAAAATAGACGTGGAACGGTATTTTGCAACGGTAGCACCAGGGTTAGAGGCGATCGCCGCTGAGGAACTGACTCAGCTCGGGGCTAAATCAGTTCAAACCGGCTTTTCCGGTGTCGCCTTTGAAGGCGATCGCGCCCTCCTCTATCGAGCCAACCTCTGGGGGCGGACGCTATTTCGCGTGTTAATGCCCCTGGCTGAGTTCTCTTGTACATCGGCTAAGCAGCTCTATCAGGAAGTGCGATCGCTCCCCTGGGAAACCTATCTTACTCCCGAACAAACCCTGGCCGTCGATTGTACCGGCAAGAATCGCGCCCTCAATCATAGCCATTTCAGCGCCCTTCAGGTCAAAAATGCCATCGTCGATCAACAGCGACAGCAGTTTGGCGCTCGTTCTAATGTCGATCTCGATGATCCCGATTTACGGCTAAATCTCCATATCCACCGCGATCGCGCCACCCTCAGTTTAGATAGTTCCGGCAGCAGTCTCCATCGTCGGGGCTACCGCGCCGCCGTAGGAACCGCCCCCCTCAAGGAAACTCTCGCCGCCGCCATTCTCAAGTTAGCCCGCTATTCCCCAGACTTACCGTTTCTCGATCCCCTTTGTGGTTCAGGAACCTTAACCCTCGAAGCAGCGTTACAGGCGGCCAATATCGCGCCGGGGCTATTTCGCGATCGCTTCGGCTTTGAGAATTGGCCCGACTTCGATGCAAAACTCTGGCAAAACCTCAAAGATGAAGCCCAGTCCGCCCGTCTAGCCACCTGCCCCGCCTATATTGGTGGCAGTGATGTCGATGATGAGGTGTTAGAACAAGCTCGCCAAAATGCTGCCGCCGCCGGAGTTTTGAGCCAAATTGAGTTTCGCTGTCGGGACATTCGGGACATTGAAGCACCGAGCGATCGCGGTATCTTGATTTGCAATCCTCCCTATGGGGAACGCCTCGGAGATGTGCAAGAACTCCGCAGTTTCTATCGTCTCCTCGGGGATATTTTTAAGCAACGCTTCAAAGGTTGGACAGCCTATGTGTTTACTGGAAATCGAGAACTCGCGAAGGAGGTGGGATTACGGCCCGCTCGTCGGATTCCTCTATCGAGTGGTGGTTTAGATTGTCGTTTGTTGGAGTTTGAGTTGTATTGAGAGGGAATAGGGAATAGGGAATAGGGAATAGGGAATAGGGAATAGGGAATAGGGAA
>CAZXWM010000542.1:0-1724 GCA_964644215.1 uncultured Phormidium sp. | reverse complement strand
CAATGACGAGGCCAATTTCGGGTAGCAATTCTTCACCATCGCCGAGGGCCACGAAATCGAGAAAGTCGGCGTAGGGTTCTGGGTTGGAGGTGGCGGTTTGTCCGCCGGCGAAGATGAGGGGGTCTTCGAGTCCACGACTGAGACGTTCGTCCCAGGTCAGCGGAATCCCGGCTAGGGTCAGCATTTCCAGGATATTGGTGGCCCCGAGTTCGTAGCTGAGGCTAAAGCCGAGAATGTCAAAGTCTTTCAGGGGACGATGGGCTTCGACTGCGAAAAGGGGAGTCTTGGTTTCCCGCAACTTCTCGATTAAGTCCATGGCCGGGAGGTAGGCGCGATCGCACAGTTGGCGGGGCTGGGCGTTGAGAATACTGTAGAGGATGATATGTCCTAGGTTTGACGCACCCACTTCGTACACTTCGGGATAGGTCAAGACCCAACGTACCTCGGCATCTTGCCAGGATTTACGCACGGCTCCAAGTTCGTTACCCAGGTAACGAGCAGGGCGCGAAATGTCTGGCGTGAGTAGCTGGTCAACTGCAACCGCCATTGATAAACTCTCTCCTAATATCTGTATATCTGTTGCAAGCGTTAGGTTTTTGGCCCCTGTTTTAAGCTGAACGTCAGTGGGCCAACAAACAAGGGTCTTTCGTTAGCTTATCAGTTTAACTCATTTCCCGGACGGCTTTAGGGAGAGGGCGCTGGCTCTCGATCGCCTGCCCCCCCGAATTGCTGGCATACTGGTTAAGGACGTACTCAACTGACTTAACGGCCTTATGTCTGATGGCGATCGCACCTCAACTCCGACAGTTTGGGATTATAAGCCTTGGTGGTGTCAACCTTGGTCTATTCTCCTGACGGGCCTAGGCTTGATTGCGGCCAGTTGGTTGGTTTTACATCGGCTTTGGCTGACGGTTCTTGTGGCTATCCCGTTATCGGCCTGGATGGGCTATTTTATTCTGGTTTTTCCGCGACTGGTGGCGCAAGCGGGGCTATTAGAAACGGATGTCCCCAAAAACCCCTCTAACTAAGCTCTAGGGAGTATTTAAGGAGCTGGCGATCGCCTTCCAGTCTTGTTCGGCATCGGCCAGGGCCGCCTCAGTGGTTTTCTGCCCCAATAACACCGCCTGTAAGTTGTCATAGAGGATTTCCTGCAAGTCGTTGACATTGGATTGAGGTGGAACTAAGACTTCGGCCCGTTTCAACTGTTCAGCACTAATCACGCGGGCCTGATCGACTGGCTCGGCGTTTGGCCCCAACTCCTGAAAATACGCATGGTTCAAAGTCTCCCGCGTCGAGGGTAGGGTATTGGCCGCTTGGGAAAAGGCGAGTTGATTGTCTGAATTGGTTAGAAATAGGGCCAAGGCGATCGCCCCCTCGGGATTGACGGTATCTCGGGGAATGAGGACATTCATCACCGCCACAGAGATTTTGCCCGTTTCACCGGTAATTTGCGGGGCCGCTCGGGAAACGGCGGCGATATCCGGGGCGTTGTTGCTAATGGTTTGGAAGAACTGGGGACCCGTGGCCACTAAGGCCAGTTCCCCGGACTGATAGAGTTCGATCGCCCGTTGATGACCTTGAGTTAAGACCTCACGGGGAAGCCATCCCTCCTGATAAAGTCGCCGCCAATAGTTAAACGCCGCCACTCCTTCGGGAGAGTTAAAGGCGGCGGTTCCGTCGTCGTTGAGCAGTTGCACCCCCATTTGCACCAATGACTCCAACAC
>CAZXWM010000541.1:1456-1732 GCA_964644215.1 uncultured Phormidium sp. | reverse complement strand
GTTGACTTCTGGTGTTGGGCGATCGCATCCGGGGAGATGGCGGGCTACAATGCCTGTCGGGGAACTTCTGAGAGTGCAGCCGGTTCGTCTGACTACACCAGCATCGGCGATCGCCAACTGTTTATTTAGACCTGTTTATCTATATCTGACGCTTGTTTGAGATTATGAAACCTGATCGAACCGTTTTACTGAATCAACTCACCAGTTTGGAAGCCCAAATTGCTCAACTCGGGGCCATTCATGATGGCATGACTTGGGGGGAGGTGAAACGCCTCT
>CAZXWM010000541.1:0-1446 GCA_964644215.1 uncultured Phormidium sp. | reverse complement strand
GCCGCCCCCCAAGGAGATGCTAAAGCCCAGGCGATCGCCATCTTAGACCGCTTTGATGCCCTCGATCACCGCGAACAGCCGGGCTTCCAACCCTTAATTCAATTCAAACAGCAGGTTCGCTTATTCCGCAATCAGGTCAGTAATGCCCCGGCTAATCAACTTCCGGCCGATGTCAATGACTTACTCAGTGGCAAACATCCCGTGGCCCAACTGATAAAAGCCGTCGATGAAGGGGATAGCCTCAGCGATGCCCAATGGGCTACCCTGCAACCGAGTTTAGAGAAAGTTTTTGGGCCAACCATCGCCATCGCCGCCTCCCGAGGTAAACTCTACGTCAGCCAAGTTGCCCCCAGCCCTCAACCGGCGGCCACAAGCCCCTCGGCGACAACACCTTTAGCCTCGCAAACGGTTCCCACTCCCAAAGCTGAACAAGTCCGCCCTCAAATTAGTGGTGGGGCGGATTTATTGATGTGGGGAGATGCCACGGAAACCGCGACAGCCACGAAACCGGCCCAACCTCAGCCCGCCCAACCGCAACCGGCCTCAGGAGACGAACCCTTGATTGTCTTTGGGGCTAAAAGTCTCACTGGGGGGACGCAAACCGGTTCGATGCCCTTAACCATCTTGGTGCATATTCAAGGATTGGGCGATCGCCAATTCGCCTCAAAAGAGTTTGCCGGAACTCGGGGCCAATCTCGGGGCCTAGAAGGCTTCCAACTCCGCCTCGCCAATGCCCTCCCCGGCGTAAAACTCGAATATATGGCTCATATCTCGGGAGTGGGTGATACGCCTTGGGTGAGTGAAGGACAATATCTCGGCAGTCGGGGGGAAAACCGGCAAGTCGAAGGCTTTGCCATTCGCTTAACGGGAGAGTCGGCCAACCAGTACACCGTCCGCTATTCTGGGCATATTCAGAATATGGGCGATACCCCAGTCATGGGCGATGGCCAGTATTGTGGAACTCGGGGTAAATCCCTACGAGTCGAGGGCTTCCGGGTTTGGGTGGAGTCTCGGAACTAACTCCCGAGGGAGGGGGGATAGCCTCACCTGGGCCATGGCTCTCTCCTTGGAACTGGGCCTGTGAGACTGGTTAAAATAGGATCGTCGATGCGGGCGAGGTGCGATCGCCCAGCCGATGTTTGTTGTTTTTAGGGGATTTGCCCGTGACGTCTACCTCACCTTCAACTCGCGTTGAACTCGAACCGATTGTTGAATTGGCCCCGAGTTACGCCATTCCCGTATTTCTGGTGGTACTGGCGATTCCTCTGATGCTGGTGCAGATTTGGCTGGCGGCGGCGATCGCCCTGTTTGGCCTCTTCCTAATGGTTCAAGCGGCAACCATTCGCCTCGAATTTACCCAAACTGACCTCGATGTTTACCGTTCAGATTCTCTAATTCGTCGCTTTCCCTACTCCGAATGGCTCAATTGGCAGATTTTCTGGCAGC
>CAZXWM010000540.1:568-1737 GCA_964644215.1 uncultured Phormidium sp. | reverse complement strand
CCGCCGACATGATCGGCATGGTGATGGGTGTTGAAGATGGTGGTGAGGGTTGCGTCTAGCTGCTGGAGTTTTGCTAAGACGGGGGCGGCTTCAGCGGGATCGACGACAGCGGCGATCTGACGGGGGCGATCGTACAAAAGAAAGATATAGTTGTCTGATAAGACGGGGAGTCGATAAATTTCCATGGTCAGTCTCCGAACGTCACGGTCTCACATGAATTAACCTAACATGAGTTAAGCTAATCTGAGTATCTCAGGACTGCTTCAGAGAAGAATAGATATGAGTCAAGCCTTGCAGGGAAAGACGATCACCTATTGGCGATCGCTGATTGAGTCATGTTTGGATAGTCATTCGATTAGCCATCAAGATTATTTACAACTGACCTGTTTACTTTTGTCGGGGAAAGGGTTGTCGCTTGAGGACTATCAGCAGATTAATGCTATTTTTGATCGCATACAGTTAGGACGACTTCGGGTCACCTATAGTTAAGTAAGTTGGGGATATAAACATCAAAGAGTTAAGCCATCAGGTCAAGGGTGTCATGTAAAACTACACCTCAATAAATCCTGAATGTGACTCAGTGAATGAGGATGGCAGTCAATCTGAAACAAACGACTATTACGGTATCAGTTATTATCCCAATTTATAATGAGGACGATAATCTGGACTATTTATTGAAACGGGTTCTAGCCAGCCTAAAAGTCATTAATTTAAGTTATGAGATTATCTGTGTAAATGATGGAAGTCAAGATAGAAGTCTTGAGAAACTTATCAACTATCACCTGGGATGTTCGGCGATCAAAATCGTGAATCTGTCTCGTAACTTTGGCAAGGAAATTGCCCTCAGTGCCGGTCTGGACTTTGCCATTGGTGCAGCCGTGATTCCCCTAGACGCAGACTTACAAGATCCGCCGGAACTGATTGGGGAGTTGGTGGCTAAGTGGCGAGAGGGCTATGATGTGGTCTATGCTACTCGGCGCGATCGTCAGGGGGAAACTTGGCTAAAACGTTTTACTGCCGCTCATTTTTATCGTTTGATTGGTCGAGTCAGCCAAGTTCCTATTCCTGAGGATACGGGGGACTTTCGTTTGATGGATAGACGCGTTGTTGAAGCCTTAAAACAACTCCCGGAACGCAACCGATTTATGAAAGGGTTATTTGCTTGGGTG
>CAZXWM010000540.1:254-558 GCA_964644215.1 uncultured Phormidium sp. | reverse complement strand
TTGACTATGATCGCGATCCTCGCTATGCCGGCCAGAGTAAATGGAACTATTGGAGACTCTGGAACTTTGCTCTCGATGGCATTGCGGCTTTTAGTTCTCTACCGTTGAAGGTTTGGAGTTATGTGGGACTGGTGATTTCTTCGCTCGCCTTGGTGTATGCCATTTTTTTGGTAATTCGCACCCTAATTTTAGGGATTGACGTTCCCGGATATGCCTCGCTGATGGTTGCTGTGTTATTTCTGGGGGGGATTCAGTTGATTAGTTTGGGGGTCATTGGCGAGTATTTAGGACGAGTCTATGAAGA
>CAZXWM010000540.1:0-244 GCA_964644215.1 uncultured Phormidium sp. | reverse complement strand
CTCTTCGCTGAGTCCGTCTGAAGGAGAGGAGTCATGAGTCAACCGCCCCGTGGTGGGCCGCTCGTCGGACTACTGGTGTTCTGCATTGTGGTGACGGCCCTAGGGATCTATGGGTTGGGGGGACTCGATGCTGAACGGATGCGAGCGGGGTTAGAGGGGGCTGGTTGGTGGGCTGCGCTTCTCTATTTGCTTCTGTATAGTCTGGGAACGTTGCTGTTGTTGCCTTCGACGCCTCTCAATTTAA
>CAZXWM010000539.1:0-1759 GCA_964644215.1 uncultured Phormidium sp. | reverse complement strand
TAAGCGATGGCAATTTAAAACTGTTTTTTTCAAAGGAAGCGTTAATAATGACGGGTTCAGCGGAGATTCCTTACCTCTTGAGAGCAGCGCGGGGTGAAACCCTAGATCGTCCCCCAGTTTGGATGATGCGACAGGCGGGACGTTATATGAAAGCCTATCGCGATCTGCGTGAAAAATATCCCAGTTTTCGGGAGCGTTCGGAAATCCCCGAGGTGGCGATCGAGGTGTCTCTGCAACCCTGGCGCGCCTTCAAACCCGATGGGGTGATTCTCTTTTCCGATATTGTCACGCCTCTGCCGGGAATTGGCATCGAGATGGATATTGCCGAAGGAAAAGGGCCGATTATTGATCCGCCGATTCGCTCGATGGAACAGGTGAATAATCTGCATCCCCTCAATCCTGATGAGTCGTTGCCCTTTATTAAACCCATTTTGACCAGTCTGCGGCAGGAAGTGAACAACGAAGCCGCTGTGTTGGGTTTTGTGGGCGCTCCCTGGACGTTGGCCGCCTATGCAGTCGAAGGAAAAGGCTCGAAGACCTATTCTGTGATTAAGAATATGGCCTTCTCGGAACCGACGATGTTACATCGCCTGCTAGAGAAGCTCTCCGATGCGATCGCCACCTATGTCCGCTATCAAATCGATTGTGGCGCTCAAGTGGTGCAAATGTTCGACTCCTGGGCCGGACAACTAAGCCCCCAAGATTACGATACCTTTGCCCTGCCCTATCAGAAACGGGTCTTTGAACAGGTACAGCAAACGCACCCAGAAACCCCCCTAATTCTCCTGGTTACTGGTAGCGGTGGCTTACTCGAACGCATGGGACAATCCGGCGCTAACATCGTCAGTGTCGATTGGACGGTGGATATGGCCGAGGCCCGTCAGCGGTTAGGGAGCGAGATTCATGTCCAGGGGAACCTCGATCCCGGAGTCTTATATGGCTCGAAGGACTTTATCCGCGATCGCATTCTCGATACAATCCGTAAAGCCGGTCATCGAGGACATATCCTGAACCTCGGTCATGGTGTTCTACCCAACACCCCCGAGGAGAATGTAGCGTTCTTCTTTGAAACCGCTAAACAAGCCGATCAACTCTTAGCCAAAGCTTAGAGGTTGGCCCACTCCCTCAGCCTGATCGGGCTGAGTCTTGCTGTCGTTTCTCAATCTTGTCTGTTATCTGATGAAACGAGTCCTCCTCACCGGAGCGAGTGGCTGTATTGGTCACTACATCGCTGATACTCTGATTGCTCAAAGCGATTGCGAGTTGTTTCTGTTCGTGCGCGATCGCCAAAAGCTAAACTTAGATTTAGAGCGGCGATCGGGGATTCATCTGCTTGAGGGGGACTTACGGGAGATTCATCAATTTAAAGATGTCCTCGAAACCATCGACTGTGCGATTCTGGCCGCCGCCGCCTGGGGTGGCTCCCGAGAAACGTTTGATATTAATGTCACCAAAACCTGTATGCTCATGCACCTGCTCAACCCCCAGGTGTGTGAACAGGTGATTTACTTCTCCACCGCCAGTTTGCTCGATCGCGACGGGGAGATTCTGCGGGCCGCCGCTCACATGGGAACTGACTATATCCGCTCCAAGTATGATTGTCTCAATCAACTGCACCGGCTAGCCATTAGCGATCGCCTAACGGTTCTCTTTCCCACAATTGTCCTCGGCGGCGACGAAACCAAACCCTATTCCCATGTGTCCGCCGGTTTACCCGACGCCATCAAATGGCTCAACACGGCTCGATTTATCAGTATTC
>CAZXWM010000538.1:0-1781 GCA_964644215.1 uncultured Phormidium sp. | reverse complement strand
CTTGTGGTCGCCCTCTTGTGGTCGCCTTATCGGGGATTTATTCGGCTGGTTGTTCTTGTTTTACGCCAGATTTAGAACGCCACCAACCTTGACGAATAACGCGAGTTCCAGCGGATAATTTCAACATATTTAAAGTTGTTGCCCCAAGCAGACCTCGACCAATGTTTGCTCCTTCTAAATTGCTGTAGGAAAGATTGACATCTTGTAGGGTCGCTTTGGCTAAGTTGGCGCCTCGTAAATCTGCCCAGGTCAGGTTTGCACCTCGTAGATTAGCATGGGAGAAATTGACGTTTTCTCCATGAACTCCGCTAAAATTACAACCGACTAATTTTGATTTATAAAAGTTGCTTTCTGCCAAAAAAGAATGACTAAAATTAGTCCCTTGAAGACAAGTTTTCTGGAAATTGGCATGGAGAAGAGAACTTTGGCTAAAATCACAACTGCGTAACTCACTCTGGGTAATAACAAGGCTACTTAAATCTAAACCCCGTAGATTAGCATTGGTCACTTTGATAAGATGAAAATTCTTGATTCCTTGTTTGATTTGCTTAAAGAAGTTATCAGCCGAAATCTCTCGTTTCGGTTCATCTGATTCCAGGAGATTTTGCATTAGGTTCCACATGAGATGTTAGACTCCTAAATGAAGGCAAGGGGGAGGGGATTCAGCTTTCGCCCTCCCGACGAACTATTAACCCAGTTGATTGTAGTTTTTATGCAAGTTTGTTTAATTGGGAAATGACCCCAAAAATTGGGGAACTTTGCGACTGATGTTGGCTCGCAAACGGGGGATTAAATCGGCACAGGTGAACTGTAAATCATCGATCGCCGTCTCCAAGGCCGCCAGTTCGAGTTCAGGAAGTTGGGGGTTGCGGGTTTGGCGTAGCAGCCGTTGCAAAACCTGGGGGCGGAATTTCTCGGTGATGGCGGCGAGGCTATAGCGAATATCGTTGACGCGCTTGATGGTGTCGCTATAGCAGGAGGCGAATCCTTCCTTAACGCCGGGTTCAATGGGATCACGATGTTGGCGGGCCAGGGCCAGCAGCCAGTCGAGGGGTTCGATGAGCGATCGCACCTGTTCGCGTACCATTAACCGATCCTCTAAACTGGGCGTTTCTCCTGATAGCACCCCCTGGCTGAACTGGTCTAAAGCTCTAGCTAAGGCTTCGATATTGGCGTTTAAAGTGGTCTCTACCTCATTTAAGTCATTCAACAGGACTTGTGCCTGTTTGGGGCTAATCAGTTGGCGAGCAGAAGCCAGGCGGACAATTTCGGCAATTTGGGGAATTGCGTCATAGTTCCCGGTTTGGCGGGCCAGTTGGCGATAGCGACGGAGAATTTGGCGATCGCTGGCGAAGTGACGGCGGGGGGACTCCAGAGGAGTAAGATGGGGAGGCGTCACCCGCATCGGGGTTTGAGTGGCGTTGTGAGGAACTTGCATAGGGATAACCTTTCGATCACTCATGGGATTGAGGGAGTGGCGATCGCCCCCTGAAGAGGTGGTAGAGGTGTTAGAAGGGGTAGAAGCGGTGGAGCGATCGCCGATCTGTTGGCATAACCCAGGAGACGCTAGGATTTATGCAAAACTTAGGAATTTTCTCCAGAACCGTCATCCGCCGCACGAATCCAAGCCTCAACTTGCGCCTGAATCGCCTCACTCACCAACTCATCGCGGGAAATCTGCACATCCTGGCGTTGCGCATGGGCCAGGGTGAGCCAGCAGGCGATCCCACTGGTGACGACAGAGAGGAGAAAGAAGAACAGGGGAAAGCCTAAACTGGCTA
>CAZXWM010000537.1:0-1786 GCA_964644215.1 uncultured Phormidium sp. | reverse complement strand
TTCTCTACCACCGCGAACCCTACGACGAAGTGGTAGACGACAATGGGATCACACGGTACGTCGACAAAAAAAGCCCCAATGGAATTGTTCCCACCCTCAAAGGCTTCTTCGACAATGTCGAGAAAGGAACCTGGATTGCTTGGAAGCAAATCACCGCTAAACAACGCAAAAAATTCCAGGAACGAGTAGAAATCGAAAGCAGCAACTACGATGTTGCCCGGATTCCTCTCTCAGCCGACGAAGTCAAGCACTTCTATCACATCACCAGCAAAGAGGCCTTCTGGCCCATTCTGCACTCGTTCCCCTATCACTTCACCTACGAGTCATCAGACTGGGAAAACTTCAAGGCCATCAACAAAAAATTCGCCGAAGCCGCCTGTGCCGAAGCCGCCGAGGATGCCCTGATTTGGGTGCATGACTATAACCTCTGGTTAGCCCCCAAATACATTCGGGAACTCAAACCCGATGCCCGTATCGCCTTCTTCCACCATACCCCCTTCCCCTCGGTGGACATCTTCAACATTCTGCCCTGGCGTGAGGCGATTATCGAAAGTCTCCTCTGTTGCGATGTGGTGGGCTTCCATATCCCTCGCTACTCGGAGAACTTTGTCAACGTCGCTCGCAGCCTCTTTGAGGTTGAGGTGGTCAAGCAAGACGCTATCCCCGAACATATTACGCCCTGCGGCACGGCTTTAGCAGAACCCGAGATGGTGACGCAGCTGCGCTACAAGGGACAACTGGTGAATGTGGATGCGTTCCCCGTGGGAACCAACCCCGAACATATCCTCAACACCCTGCAAAAGCCCGAAACTCAACAGCGGATTGCCGATATCAAGGAAGAATTGCAGGGCCGCACTCTCGCCATCGCCGCCGGACGGGTGGACTATGTGAAAGGAAACCGGGAACTGCTCGAATGCTATGGCCGCCTACTCGAACGCCGTCCGGATTTGCATGGAAAAATCAATTTGGTCATGACCTGTGTGCAAGCGGCGGCGGGGATGCGCGTCTATCGCACCGCACAGCAGCAGATTGAGCAACTAGCCGGGAAAATCAATGGACATTATGCTCGATTAGGGTGGACACCGATTCTGCTGTTCACTCAGCCGATTCCCTTTACAGATCTGATTGCTTACTACAAGGCGGCTGATATCTGTTGGACGACTCCCCTACGGGATGGGTTGAACTTGGTCGCTAAGGAGTATGTTGTGGCTCATGAGGGCAACGACGGGGCGTTGATTCTCTCTGAGTTTGTCGGGGCGGCGGTGGAAATGCCTGAAGCGATTCAGACTAACCCCTACTCGATGGACCGGATGGATGAGGCGATTGACCGGGCTTTGAGTCTGTCGGATGAGGATAAAGCTCAGCGCATGGCTAAAATGTACGACACGGTCACTCAGTATGATGTGAAACATTGGGCGGAGCGTTTGTTTGATATCTTTCAGAAGATTGAACCTCAGTCTGTGGCTGATAAGAAACCGGTCACAGCCTAAGGAATAGGAAATCGTTGGTCGTGAATGATCACGGGGTAGGGCGGGCATTGCCCGCCTACGCTTCCTGAATGATTCACGGTTGACGGTTAACGGTCAACTGTCAACTGTTAAGGATTATGCGAAATCTGGATCACGTCGAGTCTCAAAGCTACGACCTTATTATTATTGGCGGTGGGGTTAATGGCGCTGCGGTGGCGCGAGATGCGGCGTTACGAGGATTGAAACCCATTCTTCTGGAGAAAAGTGATTTTGCCAGTGGAACGTCGAGCTGGTCAACGCGCCTGGTTCATGGCGGG
>CAZXWM010000536.1:0-1802 GCA_964644215.1 uncultured Phormidium sp. | reverse complement strand
TGAGGATATTGGGGCTTAGCGTCTGTGAGTTGCTTGGCTTGTTTATGGTAGCTCGGAAAAGGCTCATTGGCTGAAATGATGTACTCAGCTCTCAAGGAACAGGCGTTAACCGGTGACCGACGAGAGTTACACCAATCTTTACGCTGACGAAGCGCAAAGTTCCAAACCGAACGACAGACATCTAGCGTGTGCTCGATGGTAGCCATCTGTTCGGCTGTGGGTTGTAACTTGTACTCGTAGGTCATGGTTAGCATGACTCCAGTTTACCTTACATGAGTTGTTTTGAAGTGTAAAGATTCGTGTATTTGCCAATGGTCGGGACATCGAACCCATCAATTGGCTTGAGGGAGTCCATGTATCCCTGCCTTAAACCTTGTTCGTCTGAACGACTCACTCGTTTTGAAGGCAGGGTTTTATCGCTCCCTCAAACTCCCTCTTCCGTGATAAGGACGGACAGAGAGCGCATTTAGGGCGATCGCCCCCAACCCTAGCTCAAAAAATTATCCCTCAGTTGTGATCCCAGTTCGTCCTTAAATCTAAAGAAGACATTAAGATAGAAGGGATATGCGTCAAAATTGAGCTAAGCCCCCCTGTCAACTGTCCCCCCACCCTGATGTCACCAACCTATGCTGATGCAGCAAGAGATGACATGGTAGCATCTCCTAACTTCAACGCCTATCCCAACGCAGTTTTACAACTGTTACTATTTGTCGATCGCCGTTCTGGTTCCCAAGAAGAACTCAAGCGGATTCGCGGCTACCTCGACAGCGTCAAAGCCGATAGAAACTTTGCCCTAGAGGTGATTAATGTCAGTGAGCAGCCCTATCTGGCAGAACATTTTAAACTGATTGCCACCCCAACGCTAATTAAAGTTCATCCCGAACCCCGCCACAGCCTCACCGGGAGTAATCTCGTCTCTCAATTGGAACATTGCTGGGGGAAATGGCAACAGTCGGCCCATGAGTATAGCGATCGCTGTCCCACCCGCATCGAGGACGTTTCAGCCTCCGTCAACTCCTGCCTACCCTCCATCGCCACCTCCTCAGAAATCATCCAACTCTCCGACGAAATTTTCCGCCTCAAACGGGAAAAAGAGGAACTCCAGGAGCAACTACGCTTCAAAGATCGCCTCATTTCCATGCTGGCCCACGACTTACGCAACCCTCTCACCTCCACCTCCATCGCCCTCGAAACCCTCGAAACCCTCAGTCGTCCCGACAACGCCGACAAACTCAAAGCCAACCCCAACCTAAGCGATCGCCTGCTACATCACGCCCGCACCCAAACCCGGCAAATCGAGCAAATGATCTCCGATGTCCTCGAAAGCGCCCACAGCGAGGATGGCTATCTCTCAATCGTGCCGCAACAAATCAATCTCGCCCAACTCTGCCAAGATGCCCTAAACCGGCAATGGGAGAACTTCGAAACGCGGGGCCTAACCGTGCAAACTGACTTACCCCAAGACTTACCCGACGCACACGCCGACGCCAACCGAGTGCGACAAGTCTTAATGAACCTCCTCGACAACGCCGCCAAATACACCCCCCGGGGAGGCCGAATTACGGTCAAGGCCACCCTGGCTAAAGAAGTAGGCTTTCTGGAGATAGCGGTGATCGACAACGGGGTGGGCATATCCACCGAAGATCAGGCCAATATCTTCAGCCGCTTCTTTCGGACCAGGAGCGCGGCGGCGATTGGCGCCGGTGGGGCCGGGCTGGGGCTCTATATTACGCGCAGCCTGGTGGAGCTGCACGGCGGACGTATCTGGTTCGAAAGCAAGTTAGGGCAGGGCAGCACGTTCC
>CAZXWM010000535.1:0-1809 GCA_964644215.1 uncultured Phormidium sp. | reverse complement strand
TTTTCACTCCAAGCTGCTAAGGAGAGCCCACGTCGAAGTGTCAACGGCTGATTCTGATTCCCCATCTCTACCTGCACCTGTTCCCCCTCCACACCTTATCCGTTGAACTATCCGTTGAACTCAACGCCCCCGCCACGCCGTTACTAGAGCGCTTTAACCAAGGAGTCAGCTACGCCCCCAGTTGCCAAATTCTCGACTACATCCACAACCGCCCCCAACCCGCCAGCCCACCCCAATTCTTCGCAGTCCAGAACCCCACCCAAAACCTCGACTATGCCCAAATGGAGGTGGAGTTCATCCGCCCCTACTTCGACCCCAACAGCTATATCCTCAGCCAAGACGCCGCCACCAAATCCGCCCTCAATCGCCCAGAAACCCTAGAGAAACTGCGCCAGAGCCATTTTATTCATTTTGCCTGTCACGGGGGCTTTGACGGCGAAAATCCCCTCAATTCCGCTGTGATTTTGGCAGGGGATGCACCCCTCGCATCTGCCCCCACGGAGGAAAAACGCCAGACCCTCACCCTCCGGGATGGTCGCCGCTTCGACACGGCACAGCAAGGCTTAACCCTAGGGGAAATTTATCGCAATCTGGAAATTCCCGCCTGTCGTCTGGTGATGCTTTCGGCTTGTGAAACGGGACTAATGGGGAGTTTATTGACCGATGAATATATTGGCTTAGCCAGTGGCTTTTTGTATGCGGGAACTCCGGCGGTGGTGAGTAGTTTATGGTGTGTGGATGATTTTGCGACCGCTTGTTTGGCGATTCGCTTCTATTATGAATTGCGCCAAGATGAGCGAGTGGTGATGGCGTTACATCGGGCGCAAAATTGGCTGAGACGGGTTTCGGTGGCGGGGTTTTTAGACTGGTGTCGTCAGGGGTTAAAGATGACGGAGGAGGAATGTGATAAAATTGAGCTTAAGTTAATGAATTATGATGAGAATTGTCCCTTTGGTCAGCGCCGGTATTGGTCGGCGTTTGTAGCGATTGGTTTGTAGGGGATAATGCTCGGCCCTCTCCCCAGCCCTCTCCCAGAGGGAGAGGGAGCAAGAGAGTAGGTTGGGTGAAGAGAGTAGGTTGGGTGAAGCGATCTCCCCATTGGTTAAATGGGCAATGACTCGTTCCCCGAACAAACAGAGTCAGGACCAACAATTCTAATTCCATAGGGCTCAAATAACCGCCAATCTTGAGGGTCGTAAGTATAGACCTTATATACCCCCGCAACTAAAGCGGTAGCAGCGTGTCTCGCATCATGAATTCGACGGGCTGTCAGATTTTGAGAGGCAGCAATTTCTAGCATTTTCATACTGGCTGGAAAGTTAGTTTCTAAAACGACAATTTGAGAAGGTTTATCAACCAGAAGACGAACGGCTTGACCGGCGTTTTTTGGGGCTTGGGGAGGTTGAGAGCCACTCCAAGTTAAAGCTGCATAAACTTCACTCAATACTCCAACAGAAGTACAAGCGAGCAGGTTTCCGCATCGAGCAGCTTCAACGATAGGACGAGCTTCGGAATGACGCGGGTCTTGATTTAGCAAAGCCCCAATAAAAATTCCCGCATCCAAAAAGACCAACTCAGTTTTACTCATGGTAAATAGCGTCTTTCCACCCCTGGGGAACATACCCATCAAGTGTCGGTAAAGGTGGGAGTTCTAGGCTGGCTTTAATTCTCACCACTTCACCGCTAGAAACTTGCACAATCAGAGTTTCTTTTTGTCTTAATAAACTCAAAAAATCCTCAATAGAAAGGTTTTTGATAGTTTCCAGTGCGATTTGGTGTGTAGACTCCATTTAACTAGCCTCATTTGAT
>CAZXWM010000534.1:0-1830 GCA_964644215.1 uncultured Phormidium sp. | reverse complement strand
TCGGAGTTAGCGAATCTGATTTGTCATCATGTCTATGATTTAGCATTGATGTCTCAGAAAGGCTTTGACGCGGACGGGATGAAGCAGTTTGTGAACCGTTCTAATCAAGTGTTGACGCAATTAACCGACGCGGCGAAATAGGGATATCCTGAAGCGTTAGCGAAATGGTTAATACTGGGGGGTGTATCGGTGACGATGCACCCCTGCTGTTGTTTCTGTGAGAGCGACCCTATCGGGCAAAACGATAGGATGTAGGCTGGATGAGCTATGACGTTTGAGGTGAGATATGTTGAGCCAGACAGAAGAACAAACAAAAATCTTGACCTTAGAGGAGTTTCTGGATTGGTATCCAGATGGGTATGAGGGGCGATTTGAGTTACATGATGGAGTAATTGTCAAGGTGCAACCTACGGGAACCCACGAACAAGTGGCAGGGTTTTTGGCCTCTAAACTATCAGTTTACATTGACCGTGAGGATTTGCCTTTTTTTATCCCCCGCCAAGGACTGGTTAAAGCGATTGATTCTCCTAAATCAGCTTATATCCCTGATGTGATGGTCTTGGATGCTAATGCCCTAAAACATGAGGCGTTATGGAAACGGCGATCGACGATCGCGCAAGGAGCGAGTATTAAGTTAGTCATAGAAGTGGTGAGTACGAATTGGCAGGATGATTATTTGCTGAAGCTAGGGGAATATGAAAAACTGGGGATTGCTGAGTATTGGATTGTTGATTATTTAGGGTTGGGAGGTCGGCGGTATATTGGAGACCCGAAGCAACCGACGATTTCGATTTATGATTGGGTTAATGGAGAGTATCGGGTTACTTTATTTAGAGGTCAAGACAGATTGCGATCGCCCACATTCCCCGAATTAAACCTAACCGCAGAACAAATCATTCAAGTTGGGACATGAGACATGGGATTATTGCGTCGCTTCATGCTCATCCTCACAAACCCACCACCTCTAAAACTACACCAATTATTTCTCCTAACAACTATCATCTCCTAAATCCTTGAGTGGAGGCAGATCCTCCAGAGCGACCAGAAAACGGTCAGACTGAGTATAGAGGTCTTCAAGACTCAATAAATGATAGCGAAAGATTCCCTGTTTAATGCGAGGATATCCCTCTAAACGTGCCAAGAAGCCATCATTTTGGCGGTTTGTATAGCCCACACCAGAGAGCATAATGCCAATTTGGGCTTCGTGCTTCTCTAACGCCGCATAAAATTCATCAGCATATTTAGCTCCCAAAAGATGTTGGGAGAGCTTACATTGAAAATAGATGAAATTTCCCTTGAAAACCCCTGAACCATCTATTAGGTCATCTTTTCCACCTGGGCCAGGAGTTAGCCCTAACATCCGCGCATAGGCTTGCCCAGAGCGCTGTTTTGCCGCTGAACTTGCCCGAGTTTTACTCATAATTAACGCCCGTAGTTGCATTCCGTCCATGTTACCTAGCCAACCCGATTCATTTCAATGAGTCGTAGGTAGAGAAATTCTAAGCCCAGAATGGCACATTGAGAGACCTCTTCTAAGAGTTCCTGCGTTTGCAGTTCTTGGAAATCCTGATCAGTCAATTCAAGTTGATAACAGCTAACATCCTCAAAGTCTTGTTCACTTGGATAACCTTGAAGGGTTTGAATCTCCAGATTCTTTTCCTTAGCATAAGATAGGACTAGGTGGATAGATGTATGGAGAAGAATGTTGGCAGACAAGCCCATAAAATCTGTGAGTTTACGGATTTTGGTTGTCAAAGAACGTGGGATTTTTGCCTGGACAAGATTGCGATCGCATTCACTGGCATTGTTCCGAGCTTCACGATTTTGACG
>CAZXWM010000533.1:0-1834 GCA_964644215.1 uncultured Phormidium sp. | reverse complement strand
ACTCGTCTTTAATAGCCAAGGAACCTGTGTTGAGGTTCCCGCCGCACCCGGCTGGACACCCTCCCCCCAACTGAGTCTCTCGGCCTATCCCGCCGAACTTCGCTATGGCTTAGTCTGGCTGTCCCTCAATCCTGACGCCGATCCCAGACGCATCCCCGTTTTCCCCGAATGGAGTGACCTCAACTATCGTAAATTCCTCTGTGGGGCCTATCGCGTTCGCTCAAGTCCCCTGCGGGTGATGGAAAACTTCCTCGATGTCTCCCACTTCCCCTTTGTTCATGATGGCCTACTCGGCGATCGCAACCATACAGAAGTCCCCGACTACCAGGTTCACTGGGATGACCAGGGATTCTCTATTAAAGATGTGCAAATTTGGCAACCCAACCCCGACGGAACCGCAGCAGGGGCCAACGTTACCTATAACTATCACGCCCCAACTCCCCTCAGCGCCTGGTTCGAGAAACTCTCGGGCGATCGCCGCCTCACCATCTTCTTCGCCATCTGTCCCCTAGAACCCGAACTGGCCATCGGTTGGATGTGGATCGCCATGAACTACGGATCTGAGATTCCCCAAACCGAACTGCATGGCTTCCAAGATCGCGTCGTTCGCCAAGATATTCCCATCGTCGAGTCTCAACAGCCCAAACGCCTCCCCCTCACGCTCTCCCAAGAGGGACATCTCCCCAGCGATCGCGCCTCGATTGCCTATCGTCAGTGGCTACAACGGCGAGGAGTCCAGTTTGGGGCGATCGCCGCCTAAACTCTCCCTACCGAACCATCAAACCTCTATCTCAGGACGGTTTTTTCTCTATTTTCTTGACTTGACAACCAAGATTTGTATAGTACATCACCTTGTTGTCAACTTTTTTTAATAAAACGTTGCAACTCCTCGCTAGTTGTGTTAACTTTTGAAAAGAAGCAGCCAAGGCAAGGAAATACCAACCATGGAAAACCAAGAAACTAAACTCGGCTTTACCCAATTCGCAGAAACCTGGAACGGTCGTTTGGCCATGCTCGGTTTCGTCATCGGCATCGCCACCGAAGTCCTAACCGGACAAGGGATTCTCTCCCAAATCGGTTTAATGTAATCGCCTCGAACACCGATATTCCGTTCAACCGCTAACCCCACTCAAAGGAGATACCCATCATGGAAAACCAAGAAAGCAAACTCGGCTTCACCCAATTCGCAGAAACCTGGAACGGTCGTCTAGCCATGCTCGGCTTCGTCATCGGCATCGCCACCGAAGTCCTGACCGGACAAGGGATTCTCTCTCAAATCGGCTTGATGTAATCAGGCATCAACCCACGCCATCTTTTGAGTCATAAACAACAAAAGCGGGAGACAGTTTTGTCTCCCGCTTTTGTTAATGGCTAATCCCTAGCTATCAATCGTCAACTGTTCACTCTCCAACTCCTCCTGACTCAAAATCGACTTCATCCCCTCCAGCGTCGCCGGAATACTGCGCGGGTCCATAAACATCACCTTACTACTCTCACTCGTGCCAATCTCAGCCCCCATTTCCAGATACTGTTGCGCCAGCAAAAACTGAAGCGACTCCGCCATTTTCGGATGCACCTTTAACGTCTTCGCCAACGTCTGCATCGCCTCAGCCGTCGCTTGAGCCTTCAACACCCGTTCCTGACGGTGCGCCTCAGCTTTAAGCAGAATCGCCTGTTTTTCCGCCTCAGCCTTCAAAATTTCCGCCCGTTGACTGGCTTCAGCCTCCAACACTTGCGCCTCCGCTCGTCCTCGGGCCGAGTTCACCGCCGACTCCCGTTCCCCTTCCGACGTCAGTACCGCCGCCCGTTTGCGCCGTTCCGCCGACATCTGTAA
>CAZXWM010000532.1:0-1836 GCA_964644215.1 uncultured Phormidium sp. | reverse complement strand
TCCTCTCGTAAGGATTGAAACAGGCGCTTGAGAATCTCGCGTAATTCCATGCGATCGCCCCCCAGAGAATCGTCCTCCTCCTTAAAGGCTAACTCGCGGTTAACCGCTGTTCCCGCAGACTCAGCAATCAATCGTTCCAACTGTTGGGCCGCTGTCTCCACTTGGCGCAGTTCCTTACTTTGTAATAATAAGGCGCTTTCCAACTGGGCGATCGCCGCCAAGCGTTGTTCCTTGGACCAAATTCCATGGCGTTCCCAATATCCCTTTAACTCCGACAATCGAGACTCCTCCACTAGAGACTCCACATCCGCTAATAAATCGATCAGACGTTCTCGGCTGAGAAGTTTCTCCCGTTTTAGTTTCAGTTTCGGGGATTTCAGCCGTAACGCCGGAACAAATCCCACAATGGTTCCCCAAGACTGTTCCGCATTCACTTCCACCGCAATATAAGCCAGGCGATCGCCCACCACAGTTTCCGGAATCTGCAACTCCTTCGCCTCAGCAGGGAGGATGAGACATTCCACGGTTCCTAACTCATCCCCCTCCATTGAGGAAATCTCTAACTCCGCAAAATCTGTCAACAGAGACAGGGTGGGATTCCAGGCGCTACTCTCTTCGATCTCACAAACAAAGCCAAATCGACGTAGATATCGTCCCACCACCCAGGCGGCGATCGCCCGTTCATGACTCGTCTCGACGTTCTCCTCGGGGAACGATTGGGTTAATGCTCTTAAGCGCTGTTTCACACTCTGAGGAATGGCGACTAATTGTCCGAATTGTTGTGTATTCATGATTTGTTTTTTCCTGATAAATTGAGCAAAAACACGTCGAAGGTTTGTTGACCTTAGTTGATTAACGGGGAATCGTCAAAATTATATGCAAATTACTGCAAAAATCTTGATGATTCACTCCAACCACTAATCCAGAAAATCCAGCATCTTGGCTAAAAGAGGTTTGAGTTTTCTTGACCAGGCTGAGTTCATAACTCCCTCTGGAAGTTTAAACTTCATTGCTAAGGACTTACAAGTCCATTTTTTTCCATTGATGGTCTGTTTTACAATTTCCAAAAATACCATCTGCGCCGTAATTGGCGGTGGTGGATTTTTTCGGACACAAGTTTTCTTATAAACCCCCTCACAATCCTCTTCGATGACAGTTTGGATTTTCGCCAGCAACTCATCAATCGATTGTCGCTTGACTGGTGCTGCAAAACTATCCATATCCTTGGGTTCTCCGGTGCGATAATCAATGGGAGTGCTATAGCGTTGCGGCTGCGTTTTTAACAAACCCTTATACTTCTTTTTACAAGTCTCATTCCAAAGCGTAATAGGACTGCCATCGCCTTTATCGGGGTCATAGGCTTTTTCCTCCGTCCGTTTCTTGCCACGAATTTCACCGTGAACCTTACGTTCCAAATAATCCCAAGTTTGGAAACAAGCTTCCTCATAGAGAAACTGATTCATCTCTGACTCCGGCTTGGGTTTCCAAAACAACTCCGATGGTGCAGCGAGAGTCCGTCGGATGCCCTCTAGCCGTAGCTGCTTGCGTTTTGTGGGGTCAGTTTCCCGCAACGCTTGGCGAAAAATCTCTTTTAACTCTTCATGGATGGGATGTTTTTCACACATCGGTACTTTCTGTAACTGCTGATGTTTCTGATACTCCATGATAATCACCTCGACGTTACTAATGGGTCAAATTCAAGTCAATCAAATGGGGAAATCGCCCTTTGCCGGGAGAGGGCACCCACAAGGGGATGCCCCTACATGGGTTTCTTTAGCCCAGGCCATAACAGCCCAACCCCGCCCAATGCACCGGATGTTCAAAGGGACGCTCCTC
>CAZXWM010000531.1:0-1839 GCA_964644215.1 uncultured Phormidium sp. | reverse complement strand
AACTCCGTCATGATGCCATCGAGTTACGTCAACAATGATTGTAACTGACGTTGTAAATCCTGGCCAGGGTCAAGGCAAATCCCACGACTGGCTAAGCTGGGGGGAACAGATTGGCCCCAGAATATCCAGCGACTGCTGGCGCTGAGGTTGGTTAAGGTGGCGGCGTTGGAGGTTAGCCAGACTGTGGGGCGATCGCCGATGGAAGTCCCCGTCTCAGATTCGCCAAAACTTGTCCCAGCCAAGGTTTCTAGCACTACTCGATGACCGTTCACCAAGCCGGTTTTTGCTGTCCAAAGACGGACATTCAGTTGCATCTGACTGGCGTAGAAATAGAGAGACGCAGCGGCGATCGCCCCCTGTTCAAAGGCTTCTGCATCCCAATGGGCCGCCGTATCCAAGGCAATTACTGCATCGAGTCCACTTTGGAACACTTCCAACTCCCGTACCCGTAACTCCCCATAGCGGGCCGAAGTGCGCCAGTGAATCATACGCATGGGATCGCCGAAGCGATAGGGCCGCAAGGCGCGAGTTAAGCCTTCTGAGGCCGGTTGAACCTGACGTTCATAGGCGGAAAAGACGGGATTGTCTTCCTGGCCAATTCCATCGATGAGGGGACAGCGTTGTAGGGGGAGAACTTGGGGATAGACGATCGCCTTTCCTGGAACTTGGCGCGATCGCCGACACCAAAACAATCCCAGGGGTGCAGCGGTGCGTAGGCTAACCTGATCCCAATGATAAATTCCCCGTTGGGAGGCCCGATGTTGATAAATCCAGCGCAACGTCTCCCCCCCAGGGAGAGATTCAATCACTCGTTGCGGAGGAGTTCCCAAGCGGGGGGGAATCTCATCTTGAAGTTGTAATAGCAGTTTTGGGCGACGTTGGGGATTGTGAATCTCTAAAATGACGGTGAGGGACTCCCCACTACTGACGGGATCGATGGACTGGCGTTGAATGTGCAAACGACGCAGCGATCGCGGGGGGAGGATGGCGGCGACTCCCAACAGGGCCAATGATGCACCACTAATCGCATACAGCCAGCCGGACATGGTATTGGCGGCGGAACCGAGATAAAACAGAGATAGTCCCAAACAGAACCAACCCGCAAAGGCGGGTTGTACCCAACGACGTTCAAGCCAATCGCCAAATTGTCGTACTTTTTGTTTCACTCAGGTCGCCCCTATCTCGTTGCTGGAATTTACCTGTTTGCCAAATCCTATCTCATCCTATCAAATTGTCCAGTCCTCTAGGGTCAAACCAGGAACTTTTTCAAAATCTCGACGATCACGAGTTAACAAAATGCGTTGATTAGCCAGAGCAATGGACGCAATTCTAGCATCCATTTTTAGGTCATTTCCTTTGCTATTACTCTAAGCTGGACTCATCTCCTCGACGAATCGCCTCTCCATATTTTAGAACGTCATCAAAGGCGGGTTCATTTTCAAAAGAACCACTAATTTGGTCAAGCCAATTCTGTGATTTCTCTGTTTCTTGGTTTTTGGCATTCATTTTGTTGTCGAATTTCGGTAACAGCCGCTTCAACGGAAGCTAGGCGTTGTTCTAACGATGAGTTTTATGTCATAGTTCATGAAGCCTTTATCGTTAACAGGTTTTAGCTGATCGCAGAATCACTCTTGATTCTACTGTAAGTGCAGTTGAGACATGGTTTAGACATGGTTCATCCCCCAGGTGGGGACTCGATTGGCTAGTATCAGCTTAACGGATATCCCCACGACGGCAGGCGATCGGCATTCGCCAGCCAGTTCCAAAGGCGCGATCGGTAATCTTTAATCCCGGCGCAGCTTGACGGCGTTTAAACTCGGCGCGAGAGACAAGTTTAAT
>CAZXWM010000530.1:0-1848 GCA_964644215.1 uncultured Phormidium sp. | reverse complement strand
ACAAAAACCCCCCAGTCTCATCCAGAAACTGGGGGGCAAGATTCAGCTTAACGCCATCTACAGAGTCGGCACAACCTGTTCTTTCTCAGGAACATGGGTGTATTCCGCCACAATCTGCCGGAACTCTTCCCCATCGATGGTTTCCTTCTCCACCAACAGATCCACCAGACGATCCATCACCGCGCGATTGTTACGAATCAGACTGCACGCCTCCTCATAACATTGTTCCACGATCGCCCGCACCTGAGCATCAATGCGAGAGGCGATATCCTCAGAATATTCCGATCGCGTCATCAAATCACGACCGAGAAACACCTCAGACGACTGACTCTCCAGAGACATCGGACCGAGATCCGACATTCCGAAACGAGTCACCATCTGACGAGCCATATTTGTGACCTGTTGCAAGTCATTTCCTGCACCCGTGGTGACTTCCGCGTCACCGAAAATTACATCTTCGGCAGCACGTCCTCCCAAGGCCCCAGCAATCCGAGCGCGAATCTGAGACCGAGAAATCAAGGTTTGGTCTTCCGAAGGGACAAACCAAGTCAGACCTCGGGCCTGGCCACGGGGAACTAGGGTGACTTTCTGCACGGGGTCATGGTCTTTAACCAAGGTTCCCACCATGGCATGGCCCACCTCATGGTAAGCAATCAGCCGCTTGCTCTTACTATCGACAAGTGGCGTTCCTTCCATCCCGGCAACCACCCGGTCTACTGCATCGTCAATCTCAGCCATGGTGATAGCTTCCTTGCGACGACGGGCCGTGAGAATGGCGGCTTCGTTGAGGAGGTTGGCTAAGTCAGCCCCCGTGAAGCCAGGAGTACGACGGGCGATCGCCTCTAGGGACACAGACGGGTCTAACTTCTTGTTGCGAGCATGGACATCGAGAATCGAGAGACGACCGCGAATATCCGGGGCATCCACCGACACCTGGCGGTCAAAGCGTCCCGGACGTAACAGCGCCGAATCCAGCACATCAGGGCGGTTCGTTGCCGCGATAATAATAATTCCCGTATTACCCTCAAACCCATCCATTTCCGTCAGGAGTTGGTTCAGGGTTTGTTCCCGTTCATCATTACCACCACCGATGCCAGCCCCCCGTTGACGACCGACGGCGTCAATCTCATCGATGAAGATGATACAAGGGGCGTTTTCTTTGGCTTTTTTGAACAGGTCGCGGACGCGAGATGCACCCACCCCGACGAACATCTCCACAAATTCCGAACCAGAGATACTGAAGAAAGGAACACCCGCTTCACCGGCGATCGCTTTCGCCATCAAGGTTTTACCAGTTCCCGGAGGGCCAACCAACAGCACCCCTTTCGGAATACGCGCCCCCACAGCGGTGAAGCGTTCGGGTTTCTTGAGGAAGGTGACAACTTCTTGGAGTTCCTCTTTGGCTTCATCGACACCGGCCACGTCATCAAAGAGAATCCCAGTTTTGGCTTCCATTTGGAAGCGGGCCTTAGACTTGCCGAAGTTCATCGCTTGTCCTGGGCCACCGGGAGCGTTACTCGAACGACGAAACAGGAAGAACAAGCCAGCAATCAGCAGAATTGGGAAAATGAGATTCCCCAACACGCCCCAGATGGCTCCATCATTGCGAGGGGGATGGGTATCGAGGCTCACGTTGGCTTCCCGCAGTCGCGTAATTAGTTGCGGGTCATTGGCGGGAAGGTCAACCCGCAGCCGTTGTATACGATTGTCCAGGTCAAAGTCCTGAGCTTCGACGATCGCAGTCCGTCCACCTTCGTAGAGGTCAACACTGGTCACCCGTCCAGAATCGAGATAGTCGAGGAAACGACCATAGCTCATGCGCGTTGTGGCAGCATTACCGCCACTGGT
>CAZXWM010000529.1:0-1870 GCA_964644215.1 uncultured Phormidium sp. | reverse complement strand
GCAACCTTGGGCTGAGGAGCGCTATCCCTCCCTCTGGCTGTGGTTACAAGCCATGAGCTATTCCCTTACCGAAGGCTTGGGACGGCGCTTTTCGCCACAATAAACTCGCCCGTGTTAGAGGAGGGGTGAGAACGGCGTTTGAGAACCAACAGGGTGATATCGTCATAGACCTTATGGCGGCCAATATGGCGGCGGACATCCTCAATCACCCCCTGGAGAATTACCTCAGCGGTGCATTCACGGGACTGGCTAATCATCTGACAAAGTCGCTCAATCCCATAGAGTTGCTTGTGTTGGTTTTCGGCTTCTGTAATCCCGTCGGTATAGAGGACCAACACATCTCCTGGGTTCAGGTGCAAATGTTGACCGTGGATAAACTCCAGAATGTTGGTGTCGAGGCCAATGGGAAAACCCAAATCAATGGTGTCAATTCGTTCAATCCCCTCCTCACGGGCAATAATGACCTCTTCATGTTGGCCGCTGAGTTTCACGAGGCCATCGTGATAGTCAATCAGACATAACGAGAGGTTCTTGTCACTCTGCATCCGTTGCACATTTTGATAAATGGTGCGGTTGATGACATCGAGAAACTTACGGGGGTCTGTTTCCTGACATTCTTCCAGGGTGCGGACAGCGGTTTGGACCATGATAGCCAGAACTCCACTTTCCCAGCCATGGCCGGTGACATCGCCGATGCCGATTTTGATAGATTTCTCGCCGATGAGGATGTCGTAATAGTCTCCCCCCACTTCATCAGCGGGTTCCATATAGGTCGCAATTTCGAGTTCACTGGCTTTGGTGAGTTCATGGGCGGTAGGAAGGAGCATTTTCTGAAGTCGTCGCGAGATGTCGAGTTCGGTACTGAGATGTTCATTTAGGAGTTCCGTTTGGTTATGATGTTTGAGGAGCGATCGCAGATAACTAGCCAGTAACCCCGTCGAGAGTAGGCCAATGGCCAGGGTACTCCCCACCCGCCAGGACAACTGGCCTCGGTCTAACCGTGGCACAATCAATACCGACCACTCGCGATCGCCCACCTTCAAGCTACGAATACAGTTATGATTAGGCTGAACCCGACAGTAA
The DNA here is from genome assembly GCA_964644215.1 of uncultured Phormidium sp. Classification (GTDB taxonomy): domain Bacteria; phylum Cyanobacteriota; class Cyanobacteriia; order Cyanobacteriales; family Geitlerinemataceae; genus Sodalinema. Next base: position 787 of record CAZXWM010000529.1, on the reverse strand, counting down.
GACCCCTCAGCCATAGGAATTTGGGGAACATCCTGCCAATCCGACTCCAAAGTGCGAGTTTCGGCATTATAGAAGAACAAAAAGTTCTCCTGGGCCATCGAGGTTTCTTTGAGTAGGGATGAATCGAGGATATCAACCGTCATCTCGAAGACATAGAAATCCAGATTGCGGATATCGAGAGTTCCCAGGGTCAACCGCAGCATTTCCTTGAGGCGATAGGTTCCATACACCATCCCTAAGAATACAGGCTCGTCATCCTCTGGGGTCATGTCTTGCTCCGTCTGAACAATCTGCTCATAAATGGGATAATAAACATTAAACAGATAATCCCGAAATTGCCGGTCAAAGCGGCTACGACTGACCTGAACCCGGCGGCTTTGTTTGGCATTGGTTAACGTCCAATCATCGAATACCTTAGGCAGTTCTGCGGACCCTATCGAGGACGCTTGCACCTGATACTCGGTCGCCGCGATCACCCTAAACTCGTCTTGAGAACGGTCAACGGCCCAACCAAGTTCAAGTAATCCCGGATACTGGGGAAAAATCGAGTCGGTAAAGTGATTTAATTGAGCCTCATCCACTTGGGAATGGCTTTGCACAAAACGCCCTGTCGTCAGGGTTCCCTGCAACGACCCCTCAATTCGTTGTTGCAAAGTAAGTGCAAGATGATTGACCCGTCTCGGAAATTCACGTTGCCGAGTTTGCAGGTCCTGGGTGGCGACCAAAATCGCTGCACCCCCTGACAGGAGAGAGCCAAACGCAAGCGTTAGCCAGACGGGGAGATAGG
>CAZXWM010000528.1:0-1888 GCA_964644215.1 uncultured Phormidium sp. | reverse complement strand
AGACAGGGGTCGAAGTTGCGGATTCCGGCTTCGACGCGGTTGAGAAAGCCCTCGGCGACATCGTTGTTATGGATGTAATGTTGGGCAATCTGGGTGACGGTTTTGTTCATGGCCAGGTTGTTTTGTCCCGTGGCGATGATCAGGTTGACTTTCTCAATTAGACCGTTCTCGTCTACATTGTAATGATGAAATAGGGTGCCGCGAGGGGCTTCGCTGACGCCGACTCCTTCGAGGTTGTTAATTTCGGCTTTGGCGCGACAACGGGATGACAATAAATCGGGGTCATCGACATATTGTTCGATGCGTTCGATACAGGCGAGAACTTCTAGGAGACGGGCGTAGTGGTACATGAAGGAGGAGGTGGCGCAGCGGCCACCGGCCCGTTGGCGAAATTCTTGTAATTCGCGATCGGCGTCGGGGGTTCCCATGCGATCGCAGACATTCAACCGCGCCAAGGGTCCAACGCGATACATCCCATCAGGATAACCCATGGGTTTGTAATAGGGGAATTTGAGATAGGACCAGGGTTCGACGGCTTCATCGAGAAAGTCTTGATAGTCTTCTTCCCGGAGTCCGTCGGCAACGATATTGCCCTGGCTATCGACGAAGCGGATATGACCGCCGTAATGTTCCCAGGTGCCATCGGGGGCGACGAGACTCATAAATAGGGAGTCGAATTGCCCGAAAATGTCAACTTCGTCTTTTAGGGTGTCGTCGAGGAGTTGTTTGAACAGGCCTAGGGCTGTTTCGATGGTTTGGCGGGATTCGGGAAGGCGATCGCGAATCCATTGTAAGCCCTCGTCCGACAGGGGCGATCGCACGCCACCGGGAACCGCCCAAGCCGCATGGATTTTCTTGGCCCCCAACAGTTCAATCACCGTTTGTCCAAACTGACGCAGACGAATCCCCGCGCGGGCTAAATCGGGATTAGCGTCCATTAAGCCAAAGACATTGCGTTTGGCGGGATCACTATCCCAACCTAAGAGGAAATCAGGACTACTAAGGTGGAAGAAACTCAGGCTGTGAGATTGGATGATTTGGGCTAAATTCATCAATCGCCGCAGTTTCTCCCCAGCGGGGGGAACTTGCACCGCTAGGATTTTATCGCCGGTTTTGGCAGCGGCGAGAAGATGGCTAACGGGACAAATTCCACAAATACGGGCCGTAATTCCGGCCATCTCAAACATGGGACGACCTTCACAGAATTTCTCAAAACCACGAAATTCTACGACATGGAAACGAGCGTCATCCACATCTCCAGCATCGTTGAGAAAGATGGAAATTTTGGCGTGACCCTCAATGCGTGTGACGGGATCAATAACAACAGTTTTACTCATGGTGATAAAGAAGGCAAAAGGCAAAAGGCAAAAGGCAAAAGAAAAGACGTAGGGGCGAACCCTTGTGGTCGCCCTCTCTTTCGGCAAGAGGCAAGAGGCAAGAGGGGGAACTACGTAGGGGCAATCCCTTGTGGTTGCCCTCTTGTGGTTGCTTGTGGTTGCCCTCTTGTGGTTGCTGTGGTTAGCCGAACTTAATCATCGATCGCCCTTCCATGACGGGCTGTTCCCCTTTCAGCAGCGGTTCGATCGCCGCCTGGATGCGAGGGGCTGACGGGGGACAACCGGGGATAAACAGGTCAATCTCCACCAACTCATGAATCGGACGGACGCGATCGAGCAGTTCCGGGACAATCCCGGGTTCGTGGGGAAGTTGAGCGGTGTTGTCCCCGAGTTCGAGGTAGCAGCGTTTGAGAACCGGCTCAGAACTGCCTAACATATTGCGCATCGCTGGGACATTGGCCGTCACCGCACAATCGCCGAAGGAGATGACAAACTTGGTGCGTTGGCGAACTTTGTACAACAGTTCCAGGTTTTCCTCATTGGCCACGGCC
>CAZXWM010000527.1:0-1895 GCA_964644215.1 uncultured Phormidium sp. | reverse complement strand
TCACCGTACAACAGATTAGCAATCTGCCGCTTTCGACCACTCAGCCACCTCTCCAGGTGCAACAGATAAACATCGTAGCATATCTGTTGGACATTGCAAGAGATTTAAGAAGTTTTTTTCTAGCCCTGAGATAACTCTCGCATTGCCTGGGCCACCTGTCCAGAAATAAACGGTAATAGGGTTTCACTGCGACTTTGGTCTGGCCCCTCACTGAAGACCAGTAGCAGATAAGGATTGGCATCAGTCAGTTCAATATAGGCCGCATCATGGCGAACTTGACTGGTTAACCCCGCTTTCGACCAAACCCCCGTCTCTAAGGGTAAACCATCGCCGAGAAAGCCCGTTACCTGGTTTTCAGGATCAGCCGCTAGGGCCGCTGGGTCCAGGTTGCGCGTCATTAGGGCCATCATCTCCTGGGAGTGTTGCGACGACACCGCCACTCCGCCGACAATACTATGTAGTAAGCGGGCTGTGGCGTTGGTGGTGAGCATATTGCGGTTGTCCATCATCGTGCCGAGAAAGGCCCGTTCCCGACCGTAGGCCCCATCACACCAGGTTTTATGATTGACATTGATGGTGGCCAATTCCTCCCAGCCTAGGGATTGGAAATAGCGGTTGACGATGTTGCGTTGACTTTTCCAGGTTTCAAAGGGGCCAGGGGGCAATTCTGGACCGCTGGTGGTTCCGGTGAGGACATCGACCACTAGGCTGGTGGCATCGTTGCTGGAGTCGACAATGCTATCGCGAATCGCGCGATCGAGTTCCGGTGACGGTTCAATCATGCCCGTCTTTAGCCATTCGTAAACGGCGACTAGATAGAATAACTTGACGACACTGGCCGGATAAATTCGTTCAACTCCTCGATAGTGGAAGCCTCGGGGTTGATATTTCCAAAATTCCTCGGAACTGAGGGCACCGCCGGTATTGACCGCGATGGGGGGGTCATAGGGAATCCAGGTCAGGGCCAGTTGGTTTTTGGGGAGTTGGGGAAAGGCCTGCCAGATTGCCTCTAAAATGCGATCGCCGACTTGTTCGAGTTGTTCGTCTTTTCGGAAAAACGTCATGGTGGAGTTCACTAATGCCTACAGGAGCGATCGAGTTGCCTGAATCGGGGGAATATCGCAGTCTTGCCCCGCTCAATCTTTATGATTCCCCCCAATGCGATCGCCTGGCAACCCAGGCCGCAACAGGGCGACATCTGCGAATTGTATCACTGCCTCAGGAAGACAAGGGGGCGGTACGGGTGCGCCTGTGTGAAGATGACTATCCCGGTTGGCTTCCTCCTGAAGCGGTAGTCCAACTCGAACCCACCCCGCCCTATATTCCTGTGAGTTTCTCGGAGATGGAAATTCGCGATGTTATCCCCCAGGTGATTGAGTTTACCCAGCAGGCTATGGCGGAGTCTGAGTATTACCTCTGGGGGGGAACCCTTGGCCCCAATTATGACTGTTCGGGGCTGATGCAAGCGGCGTTTGCTTCGTTGGGGGTGTGGCTTCCCCGAGATGCTTATCTACAAGAAGCTTTCAGCCTCAGCCTAGCGATTGATGTCATGCAACCGGGAGATTTGGTCTTTTTTGGCACAGCTCTCAAAGCCACTCATGTGGGCTTATATCTCGGCGATGACCGCTATATCCATAGTTCCGGTCGAGAACTCGGTCATAATGGCATTGCGATCGATTGTCTCAGGGACGAGGGTGGCCAAGTCAGTCGCAACTATCGACGCATTCTGCGAGGGGCCGGCCGCGTTAGCCGCAGTTATCAACCGGGGGATTTGTTGGATTTGCAACCGGATTAAGAGTCCGAAAGTCCCTACAATAAGTGGAGGAGTTCCCCCTCAACTGACCTCACCATGGACGTTACCTTTCAGATTCTGCGCCAAACTCGCGACAACGCCC
>CAZXWM010000526.1:0-1898 GCA_964644215.1 uncultured Phormidium sp. | reverse complement strand
GGTTTCCAAGACCTGCTATGTTTAAGTCTTTAACCTGATGTGGAGCTGGGGTTGTGCCTCAGACCCAGTATGGTAGCCCTGAATCGTCCCATGAACACTGAAACCTATCTCAATCATCCGACCTTTGGCTTACTCTTTCGTGTCTGTCCCATTGGAGAAGATCGAGAATTATTTACAACCTTGTATGCTCAGCGTTTATTTTTTATTGTAACGACGGGGGAACGGGGATTAGCCTTTGAACCTCTAACTCGTGCTGATGCTCGGGCCGTGATTGAAAATCGTCTGCGCCAGTTACGTCGCACGGGACTGGCTCAGGAACATGAGAAGTTACAGAAGATCCGCAAACAGATGTTTTGACTCGCTCGGGATTGGTCATTGCCCCTGTTGGCTGTCACATTATACAGGACATATTCCGGTGGTTAATCGTTATGATGAAAGGCATTTGTTTGTTTTAAATGTTTATTATTAAGTGTCTGTAATCTATTGTCCATCGTCCATCGTCCATCGTCCGAGGAGGTTATTGAAACAGGTTCATGTCGTTTGAGGATTTATCGATCGCCGATCGCCTAGCCCAAATTCGTCCGACGATTCCGAAGTCTGTGCGCTTGGTGGCGGTGTCCAAGACTAAACCCGCTAGGGCGATCCGAGAAGCGTATCAGGCGGGGATTCGTGATTTTGGCGAAAGTCGTATTCAAGAGGCGATCGCCAAACAAGAGGAACTTGAAGATTTAGAGGACATTACCTGGCACTTTATTGGTCATCTACAAACCAATAAAACGAAACTGGCGCTCGAGCGGATGCAATGGATTCATTCGGTGGATCGCCTCAAACTGGCCCGAGAAATCCAGCGTCTAGTCGAGAAGGGAAGTCCTTGCCCCAATCTCTGCCTACAAGTGAAATTTCGCCCCGATGCCAACAAATCGGGTTGGGATTGGCCGGATTTACAAGAGGATTTACCGGAACTCGATCGCCTGTGCGCCCTCAAAGTACGAGGGCTGATGACGATTCTTCCCTTTGGCTTACCGCCCCAGGAGAGTCGAGAGATTTTTAGAGCGGCCCGTCAGGGGTGCGATCGCCTACGAGAAGAGACCTGGACGCATCTGGGGTTCCCTGAACTGTCGATGGGGATGTCTGATGATTATCTCCTGGCCATTGAAGCCGGGAGTACAATGGTTCGCTTAGGGCGGATTCTCTTTGGCGATCGCCCCACCTAAGCCAACCGACTTGATACCCCTATTTGTCGGGACAATAAAAATGATAGGCTGAAAAACATATACATCTTAATGAAATTGGCTTGCATTGCCATCTATCCCAGCTACAATGGGAGCGAATCATCTTCGCCGATGGGCCGGTTGACCCTGTTAAACTCACAAAGATTCTGCTTAAGATCCCTTGCGTGAGATCCGTTAACCCGTCACTGAGTCCCGATCGGAGTCTTTAGCCGGAGTCGCCATGAGCAATATCTTTTCAAAGCTACGGGATTTCATCAATCCGGACGAACCGGTTGATTATGATTACGACTATGACGACATGCAGAGCAATAGCCCCGCCTATCAGCCTCTGTATCCCAGTGAAAGCCCAACATCGGCGCCGAACACCGATGTGACGAATGCTGGAACTCGTTTGCGCGATCGCTCGCCCCTAAGCAGTTCCGCCGGCTTAACGCCTCCCCCTCCTCAGCGGGGTTCAAGTATGAATTCAGGAATGAGTAACGTGATTGGATTACCTGGCGCAGCAAATGGCATTTCCGAAGTCGTGGTCATGGAACCGCGCAGCTTTGAAGAGATGCCCCAAGCCATTCAAGCTTTACGGGAACGGAAATCCGTAGTCCTCAACTTAACCGTGATGGACCCCGATCAAGCACAGCGGGCCGTTGACTTCATCGCCGGGGGAACCTT
>CAZXWM010000525.1:0-1909 GCA_964644215.1 uncultured Phormidium sp. | reverse complement strand
ATCGCGGTCAAGTCTTGGCGGTAAATCAGGGTAGCCAAATGGGCCTGCTGGGAACCTCGCGAGATAATGCTCGCTATGTTGATGTGCGAGAACGGCGATTTTACGATTTAATAAAAGCAGCCCTGGCAGTGTTAAACGGCTCGTCGTCTTAATGCGGTTGTCGCAAATTAGCGAACCAATTAGCGAAAAGCCCGATGGTGATCGGGCTTAAAGAGATAAATCTCAAAGTATCCTCAATGTATCCCGCTCTAGAGATCACCGCCCCGGAAGGCGAGGAGAAAGATCACCACAGGTCCCGAAACGAGAATTAAACCGACAAAGGTTAGTTGGAAAATGGGTTCCCAGTTGATTGACGTGAGTGCTGATGTTAACGCTTCCATAAAATCCTCTCAAACAGAAAAAACAGGGTCAATTAATAAATCGCGGGAAATGCCGTTTAATATCTTACTAGCTGATGGGTCCTGAATTTTAAGAAACTTTACAAAAGTATAAATCCGTGTCCCGTCAGCCTTGGGGGCGATCGCCCCTGACTGCCTATCCCTATCATCCCTTGGAGTTTCCGCCGTGGCAATGTGTAAAACACTGTGGCGCCTGCTGTTATCTGGCCCCCGAAGAGCGTCCCGACTTGGACGAGTACCTCTCCCGAGAGGAACTCCAGCTTTATCTAAGTCTAGTGACGGACGATGGCTGGTGCAAGCATTATGACCGCGATCGCCGAGAATGTGGCATTTATGAGAAACGCCCTGGCTTCTGTCGGGTGGATGCCCAGGAGTATCAGCGGCGCTATGATATTGATCCTGATGACCTCGATGAGTTTGCCATTGACTGCTGTCGGGAGCATATCGAGGACATTTACGGCGATCGCAGCCTAGAGATGATACGCTTTGACCGGGCCGTGGGCAAACCGCGAATTTTGCGCCCCAAAGCCGATAGCTGACATCTCCGATGGAGTGAACCCTCAACGCCCATGTAAAATACTATGATGTTTGTTATCACGCCGCATCTGTGAAAGCTCCCACTCCCTCCCCAGTCCAAGACCCCCTAGAGCGTATTCCTTCCCCAACACGCAAAGCCTCCAAATCCATCCTAGGGATTTTCAGCTCAACCTTTATCACCATTTTCTTGGCGGAAATGGGCGATAAAACCCAACTGACCACCCTCCTAATGACTGCCGAATCTGATGCCCCCTGGGTGGTCTTTTTAGGAGCCGCCTTAGCCCTAATTACCACCAGTTTAATCGGGGTTCTCTTGGGGCGCTGGCTTGCCAATCGTGTCTCGGAAGAGACGATTGAGACCTTTGCCGCTGTCATTCTTTTGTTTATTGCCATTCTCCTCCTCGGAGAAATGGTAAGCCTCTAATGTTTAGGACAATTAACGATGGATTGGGATTTACTCGGACTCACCTTTATCGCCGTTTTTCTCTCAGAACTTGGAGATAAAAGCCAACTGGCTGCGATCGCCCTTAGCGGCAGTTCTAAATCTCCGCAAGCTGTCTTTTTCGGGACTGCTGGAGCATTAGTCTTAGCGAGTTTTCTCGGAGTGCTTGCCGGGGATGCCGTCGCTGAACTTCTCCCCACCCAAATCCTCAAAGGTTTAGCAGCCCTCGGGTTTGCCTTCATTGCCCTGCGACTACTTTGGAAAGACAACTGATAGCCAACAGTTAATAGTTGATAACACGAAACATCTGATTCGGTTATATTGACATTTTTACAAAAATGTGGTAATAGCTTGCAGAGTTTAGGGGGCATGGTAGACTTCAGCAAAACTGAGGTTGCTACAATGAAACTATTGCGCCCTCAACGGTGGTTGAATTTCCTATCTCTACTCCCAGGAACCGTCTTGACGGTGTTAACCATTAGCGTTGCCTTTCTGAGATTTTATGATGAACAAGACTTCAGCCTCCTCGGAT
>CAZXWM010000524.1:0-1922 GCA_964644215.1 uncultured Phormidium sp. | reverse complement strand
TGATTTGTTGATCCGCAACCTTGCCGCTCGGCTATCATCCCGACGCTCACCCTAACGGGTAGAGCGCGGGGCTTCCCGCCGAGAAGCTAAGGCCAGAATGAGACTAATCGCCAGAAGACCCAGAACGCCGACTAAGGCTGGGTTGCGGCGATACCAAGGTGCCGGCCGACGTTGAGGAGGTGGCGTGAGAATTGGCTCGTCGATGTTCTGGTAGAGGGTACAGGTTTGGGCGTGGGGCCGTTTAGGAAAGTTGCAGCTATCATCGAGGTGATAGGTACAGGTCAGACACAGAGGTTCCTCAGGATTGGCTCGATAGAGGGGAATCCCCGGATGACCAAAGGCTTTGAGTTGATAGCCACAGTGGGGACAAGAGACGGCATCATCGCGTACGGGTTGCTGGCATCGAGGACATGAGGACATGGGGACAATTGAGGTATGCGTCTTGTCCTAGTTGTACAACAAAAGGCAAAAGGGAGGTTCTTCCCCGTTCCTTATTCCCTGTTCCCTATTTTTCCCCAACATTGCCAAAAACTTGCGTTAGAATGACGAGTGTTGTGAGGAAAGTTAAGATATATGAAGTCTATGCGTCGATTTCAATGGCTTACAGGGGCAATGGTTCTCCTGAGTGCTAACACCTTGGCCATGACCCCGGGCCGTGCAGACATGACGGCGAACGAACCCAGCCAAGCCTTAGAGACGGAAGTGGCTCAAATGGGGAGTCTCGTGGATTCTCTGGCCGCAGCCGGGGATATGAACACTCTGCTACAACTGGCGGAGTTGGCTGGGATGGCGGATACCCTAGCTAATGATGGGCCTTTTACTTTGTTTGCTCCCACAGACCAAGCGTTTCAGGATTTACCCCAGTCTGTGGTGAATGCTCTAACCGATCCCGCTAACCGTGATTTGTTGCAGGATGTCTTAGGGATGCACGTTGTTCCTGAAGTCCTCGAAGCCAATGATATCGGCAACGAAGTGTTGGACACTCTCAATGGCCCGGTCAATGCTCGGGTTCAAGGAAATCGGGTTAATGTTGGCCCCGCTCGCGTGATTGACACGGATATTCCGGCCAATAATGGGGTGATTCACAAGATTGACACGGTGATTGTTCCCGGTGATTTGCAATCTCGGTTAGATGAACGCACCACCACCACTACGGAAACCGAAAGGACTAGGACGGAGACGACTGAGACGACGACCACGACTCCTCGCTCTACTCCCAGGTCTCAACCGGCACCGAGGACTTTTCCTGTTACTTGGTAGGTTGGTCGGGTAATGGATAATTGATAATGGTTTAGCCCATTTCTAAAAATGGGCTTTTTTTGTGTTTTTGCTATTCATTGAAATGACTCAATAGGTTATTTTTAAGGGGTTATTGTTCGACTTGGATTTGTCTGAGGCGGTTTAAGGCGGCGGCGAGTTCAAAACGACGGAATTGGGCCAGATTTCCGACGGGGAAGGGGGAGAGGATATCTAAGCCTTGGCAGGCGATCGCCGCCTCGATTTCATCTAACAGTTGTTTGAGGGGTTTATGGGTTTGGGAGTATTCTTGTTTGAGATAGACCATGGCTTCGGCGATCGCCCGTAACTGTCCGGCATCTACGAGTTGTTCGACGGCGGAGAGGTCAATTTCATCGCTGCCAAAGACGATTTCATCTTGGTCTCGTACTTGCCATTTGACGGCCCGTTTGCCCCGACTGGGGTCGAGATGTTCGGGGAGGAGATAGCGAGGGGTGAGGGGGCCGAGTCCTCCACTGGCTTCGGTTTGGCGGCCGGTGTCATACTTGGCGGCGATGTCTTTCACTTGCTGGGTGACGTTTTGGGGGCGATAGTGGGTCATGGCGATCGCCGTATCGGCCACCTCGAAGTAATCGCCACTTCCTCCCATGACGAGAATGGTGGAAATCCCTTGTTCTTCAAACAGG
>CAZXWM010000523.1:0-1931 GCA_964644215.1 uncultured Phormidium sp. | reverse complement strand
GGCAAGAGGCGTAGGGGCGTACCTTTATGGTCGCCCTCTTCTGGCAAGAGGCAAGGGGACAATGACCTTTACTCGCATATACAGCATAGGCTGTATATTTGTCAACTTTTTTATGTTTATTTTTGTTGCAAAAATAATTTGTTGCAGGCTAGATGTTTAATCTTGCGTCCTGGACAAGACCTCAGCCCCTAATTTGACCTTTCTTTTGGGGCGCTCGGTTCCAGTATAACATGAAATTTGGAAATTGCAAGATGTAAATAACAAAACTGCCTCAAACTTGGTTGCGTTTTAACGATCGCTTAAACAGCTAGGGTGAGAGAGTTGGCCAACGCGACCCAATCCTCAACTGATAGACGTTCGGCGCGACTTTCTGGCGGGAGGTTTCGTTGTTCTAAGAGTGTTTGTAACTGGTCAGAGTCAATTTGTCCTTTAAGGTTGTTTCGCAGCATCTTGCGGCGGCTGGAAAATCCTAACTTAATCAAGGTTGCCATTTTTTTGGGATTTTCGGCGGGAACGGGAATGGGACGTGGGGTGAGACGAACCACTACAGAATCCACCTTTGGCGGTGGGTAGAAGGCTTTGGGGGGAACGTGACAAATCGATTCGCAATTGGCTAGGTATTGTACGCGCACGGATAAGGCCCCGAAGGTTTTGGAACCGGGTTTGGCACAAAGGCGATCGCCGACTTCTTTTTGTAAGAGTAATACAATCGACTCATAGGGGTTGAGATTGGGCGCATCCACATCTCCGAGGAGTTTTTCTAAAATCGGGGCGGTGATATTGTAGGGGATGTTGGCGACGACTTTATTTTGATTCTGGAAAATGGCGGGAGACTGGGCTAGGGTCTTGGATAAATCTAGGGACAAGAAATCGCCTTGGAGGAGCAAGAAATTGTCGATTGTACCGAATTTTTTGGCGAGTTTTTGACACAAATTTCGGTCAAGTTCAACGGCTACCAACGATTCCGCTAGGGGAAATAACCGGCGTGTCAATACCCCTTGTCCGGGACCAATTTCTAGGACGCGATCGCGTGGAGAGAGTTGGGCAGCGGCGACAATTTTATCAAGGACTGCATCACTGCGAAGCCAATGTTGGGCAAATCGTTTACGAGGGGGCATGGTTTAGAAAGGGCAAGAGGCAAGGGGATATGATAGGTTGAGATTTGTTAGATGTCGAGGTCAGTGGCTGGAGATGGCGTACGTAAACCTGCGGGGTGTTGACCATTACTATGAATGGATTACGGGGAAGTCGGGGGAAGACGAGAAGCCGGTGATGGTGTTTTTGCATGGCTGGGGAGGATCGGGACGTTATTGGCGGAGTACGGCCCGGGCCTTGTGCGATCGCTTCGATTGTTTACTGTACGACATGAGGGGCTTCGGGCGATCGCGTCTGCCGCAGAAAAGCCAACTGGAGGCGGCTTTGGATTATGAACTCGAAACTTACGCCGATGACTTGGCGGCCTTGCTGGATGCCTTGGTGGGCGATCGCGAGTCCTCCCAAGTCTATCTCAATGCCCACTCCATGGGAGCCTCCATCGCCACGCTGTTTATCAACCGTTACCCCGAACGTGTCAAACGGGCCATCCTCACCTGTAGCGGCATCTTCGACTACGACGAACGCAGTTTTACCACCTTCCACAAGATTAGTCGCTGGGTGGTGCAGTTTCGCCCCCAGTGGCTGGCCTCGGTTCCTTGGGTTGATCGTTTGTTCATGGCTCGCTTCCTGAACAAGAGCATACCAAGCTACGAAAGTCAAGCCTTTTTAGCAGATTTCTTGATGGCGGATTTCGAGGCGGCGTTAGGTACGGTGTTAACGTCGGTTAGCAAGCAAGCGGCGGAGACGATGCCGGGTGAGTTTGCCCAAATCAGGGTTCCCACGCTGTTGGTGGCGGGGGAACGAGATATTATTATTCCTGCTGCGATGGGCCGTAA
>CAZXWM010000522.1:1574-1951 GCA_964644215.1 uncultured Phormidium sp. | reverse complement strand
GCCCACGGAAACCGCATTGAGAACCTGATTAAAAACCCCACTCTGGCGGACTTAATTGGTGGGATTGGTTCCGTCACCCTCGGAGACGATGAAGCGCGACGGCGGGGAACCCAGAAAACCGTCCTCGAACGCAAAGCCCCGCCCACCTTTGAGATTGCCGTGGAGATGTTAGAACGGTATCGCTGGGTGGTGCATGAAAGTGTCTCGGATACCGTGGATATCCTGTTACGGGGACGACAGCCGAATCCTCAAGTGCGGACCATGAATGAGAGTGGCAAGGTGCTGATTTCCCATGAGTTACCCGATGCCCCCATTGCCCCAAAACCCCCAAAAAATGCCGGAGTCCGGGGTTGGCGAGCTTCGGGCCAGATGAAACC
>CAZXWM010000522.1:0-1556 GCA_964644215.1 uncultured Phormidium sp. | reverse complement strand
GGCGTGGCCACCAGTTCCCCTCAGAAACATTTTGAGCAATTATTGGATGCCTCTCTCTCTAACAGTCCTCAGTTTGACCGCTTTGGCAATGAGATGATTGATGATGAGGAGCGATTTTATCTCTATCCCTATGCCATTAGTCGGGGTCAGTTGGAAGAAGTGATTGGGGTGTTGGAGTTACCGGTGGTGATTACCAAGGATTTGGATGAAGCTAATGCCGTGTTGGCGTTGCGATCGCATTTCCGCAATCACTCCAAACTCCGCCATGTGGCCAAAGCCCGACAAATCCCCATCCATCTGATTAAATCCAGCACCATCCCCCAGATTACCCGAGCCTTGCGGCGCTTGTTGCAGATGGATGATCCGGGGATTCCCGATGTGGCGGATTTACGGCTGTTTAGTCACAACGCCAGTGATGATGAGATTGAGGCCTTGGAAGAGGCCCGTTTGGCCGTCGAACAGATTGTGTTACCGAAAGGACAACCGGTGGAATTGTTGCCGCGATCGCCCAAAGTCCGTAAAATCCAGCATGAACTGGTGGAACACTATCGCCTCAAATCCGATAGTTTCGGCGATGAACCCAATCGCCGCCTGCGGATTTACCCCGCCTAATCCCTCCCCCAAATCGCGATGGGAGGCTTGAGGGAGCTGGATTGGGCTAGTCCCCGACCCCATCGCGAACCTGTTGCACCAGTGCCTCGGAAACCCCCAACGCTGCCGCAATTTGTGCCACATCGAGACCCATCGCCAAAAAGTTGCTAATGGCACGTTCCTGAGCCTGCTGAGCCTCGCTCTGGGCTTGATTAAAGGCAGCTTCGGCGGCTTCAGCTCGTTGCCGTTCTCGTTCAGCGGCTTGCCGTTCCCGGTCAGCTTCCTGACGGGCTATTTCCGCCTCTTGCCGTTCCCGTTCCGCCTCCTCAGCAGGGGTAGGAATACAAGTCCAATCCCTGTCATACCAACGCAGCCAGCGTCCGTTCACGCCACGATAGGGGCCAGTCCAGACTCCCAAACCCAACCCCAGTTCCTCGAACCAGAAGCGGCGTTCGGGCAAGTCTTGTTCTTGATAGCGGCCGCCGGTTAGCATAAACAGCCGAAACTGATTTTGGATGCGATCGAACACCGCATAGAAAGGAACCTTAAGAATCTGCTCATAGACTTGCCATTTATTGGGGGGTTTATCGGCCAAACGCATACTACCGCGTCCTAAATCCTCCCCCTCAGTCCCCGGTGACAGGAGTTCCACCACGAGGAAGGGAGAGATTCCCTCTTGCCAGATGACATAACTCCAGCGTAACTGGTCTTGCTGGTCAACGTGCCTTGCCCCGAGAACCAGGAACCAATCGGGCCGTTTATGCCAGAGGGTATGGTGAGGGTCATAGTAGACATTGAGGTCTTGAGCCGTCAAACAGTCTTCTGGCGGGTAGTTTGACGGTTTACAGGTAATACTTAAGAGTGTCGGTTGTAACTCATGAAATTGATCCGGCAAACCAAGTTCCTCCGGGAATTCGCTGGGGAGGTCATACATGGTCGGTAAGGGGGTTTGCCAACGACGAGAG
>CAZXWM010000521.1:0-1967 GCA_964644215.1 uncultured Phormidium sp. | reverse complement strand
CCCAACGGCTGAAGCGGGGAATCCAACTGAGACTCCAGCCGATGAGGGCTTCTTTGGTGAAGTTGACATAACTCCCAGTCCAACGGAGGAGGTCCCAGGGGCCGGCCAGTTGCCAAATCCAGAGCAGAATTTGCGGATGTTGCCAAGCGGCTTTGAGGGCTAGGCGGTTGAATAGGCCCCAACTGGTACGGTCTTTGATGAAGGTTTCGGCTACCTCTAGGGGTTCGTCGGCCAGCAGGCCAAAGAAGACATTGAGCATGGCGTTGACTTTTTCCGGGGCGATGCTTTTACCCGTCGGAACCATCATTCCTTTGGAGAACAGCCAGGTGACGGCGACGTTGCTTTGATAGGCTCGGATGCGATCGAGATTAGTCGCATCGAGGAGATTATGGGTTAGGGCCGTGTCGAGGAGTTGCGTTAGCCGTTCCATGTTGCGTACCAAGGAGCCGAAACCAGTGAAGATGAGGGGAGACTGTAACGAGGCCGCGTCACCGATGGCCACGAGACGGTCCCAGGCGACTTGGCGATCGCGGCTACCTTGGCTAAAATGTCCGGGGATATAGCCGAAGGTGGCTTTACGCCATTGCAGTTTGTCTACGTCACAGCGGCGATATTCGGGCAAAATGTGGAAAAAATCCTCGTACATCTCCAAGAGGGAACCGGGATTCTCGGGATGGATTTGGTGATAGTGGAACAGATAAATGGTCACTTCTCCATTCCGTCCGGGGAAGAGTTCCCAAATCAGTTGTCGGCCTCGGGAAATATCGCCGTGGGAATTGAGGACATCGCCAAATTGATGGTCCCACACTTGGGGGTCAAAGCCTCCGGAAATGGCGGCGCCGACGGTGGGACAGACGCTGTTAAAGGTGCGACCACCGTTGAGTTGCCAGGCGATGGGGGAGGCGCTCCCCATGGCATCGAGGAGTAAACGTCCACGAGCCTGTTTGCGCTCACCTGTGGGCAGATGGCGGGCTTCGATGCTGGCGACGGCGGACCCAATTTCGGCGCTGACAAATTCTGTTTTATCCCAAATTACGCCGCCGGCGGCCCGCAGTTTGTCGCCGCAGAGTCTCAGCAGTTGTTCGGCATCGACGGAGATGTTGAGGACTTTGGGGGTATGCAGGACTTTGGCTTGGGTTCCGGGGGGATTGTTGGCGTCGAAGAATTTGTTAAAGCCGTCGTTGTATTCGCAGGCGATGACCTCTTCAAATTCTTCGGGGGTAAAGAGTCCGAGGTTAATTAGGCTTTGGAATTCATCGCGGGAGATGTTCCATTCTCGGTTCATGCGTCCGAAGGGCAGCCGTTCAATCAGCAGCACTCGGTAGCCTCGGCGAGCCATGACGGCGGCGTGAATGACGCCTAAGGCACCGCCGAGATAGATGAGGTCATAGTCGGGGTTGCCGGAGTTGCTGGCTTCGATGTTGAACTGGACGACTTTTTTGGGGGTTTCGGGGTTGAGAACTCCCTCGCGCCAGCGTTTTTCCCACCAATAGACGCGATTGAGGTCATATTCGCCGTTGGGAATGGTTTGAAAATGCTTGACTGTTTCTGGGTAATGTGGTAAGAGTGCTTCAAATATCGACTGCTGCGAGAGATCAATGTCTGGCAGTTGGGGATAGTGAGGGGGAAACTGACGCATCGCGTCTTGTTTTAGTTGATTGACCAGTTGACGTTCACCGACGAGGGGGCGTTCTGCCCAGCGGAAGACTTTAAGATAGGTGGTTCGCTGTAACGACCAAATGAATACTGAGAGTTCACCGTCCCTAAGGGGGATGCGGAGTCCATCGGGGGTGGCGATCGCCTCTCCTCGATTGGCAAGAGTCGGCGGTTGCCAGTCCTGATGCAGCCAATGGCGGACTGCTGCGGTATCCGGTGTCGGAATTTCCCAGTAGAGAAGTTGTTTCATCACTAAGTTTACTGTTGAGTCGAAGTCACTTGGGGTGGGGTCGCTGAACCTGGTCGAAGTG
>CAZXWM010000520.1:0-1967 GCA_964644215.1 uncultured Phormidium sp. | reverse complement strand
CGAATCGGGATTTCATCTCAATTAGGGTTTTGACAGCAGTGTCCCAAGTGGTTGGCCGTCGTCGCCGGTATAGGGAGACGGTGACGTTATCATCGAGGGCGAAGCGTTGGGGCAGTCTCTCAAAATCATCGGCGATCGCCCAGGCTTCTGTAAAGACCTGATAGGGAACGGCAATCACCTGTTGCTGAGTGCGAGGCAGATGATATTGCAAGGGGTCTGCTAAGACAATATACTCGGCCGCCAAGAGAGGTTCGAGGGGATAAATACTATTGGAGTCGGCGGTGGGAAGTCCAATAATCTCGATTCCGCAAGGAATATGACAGTCGAGGGGAATCGAGTCTGGGGGATAACGCCGCCAATGGGCATTACGAATCAGGCCACGATTGAGACGACTGGAGGCGGCGATAAGATGAATTGGCTCGTCGTTGGGGGTCAGGTGATGTAGAGTATCGACCAAACCCATCAACTCATCATAATCTTGGCGCACCAGGGGCGGATGGGCGCTGGCCAAGAGTTTGCGCCCTGGGAAGGGGTGAGTTCCCAGGGGAGTTAGGGACAGCAACAGATTGAGACTGAGGACAGCCAGCAGCAGTTGACGGGGGAGGCGCGGTAGGGAAAGCCACAACAGGGTCAGACTGAGGATAACGACGGGGGTGAGATGGAGGGTATAGTGAACCGAATCATAGCGTAGCAGAAACACTTGGAAGGCGATCGCCAAGCCGCCCCAAATCCCTAGAAATGCGCCCACAGTCGGGGTAATCAGTCGCCGCCGCCAACTGCGCCCAAGTCCCCAAATTGCCAAGGCCCAGATGAGATAGCCATAGGCTGAGGCGAAATAGTCGATACTTTCGGGAACGGGGACACTGAAGGAGGCGTAAACGGCGCGATGGTTGGCGGTGAGGGCGCGATAGGTGAAGTCTGGGGCTACGGTCCAGAGTAGGCCTAGGCCCGCCAGAACCATAACGGCCATATCGCGGCTATAACGTCCCAGGGCGGCGCTGAGTTGGCCCAGGGAGTCCCAGCCTATGGGGTTCAGTCTATCCCATAACTCCACCAGGGCGATCGCCGCCCCCACCGCCAAGCCAGCATAGGCGAAGTGACGGCGAAACAGGACCGCCAGGGCCAACAGTCCGCCAATGGCCGCAAACCTCCAGCAACGCTGTTTCCCGAGATAGACCCCGCCCGCGGCCACCACGCACAACATCCCCACGCTATCGGGAAATCCCCGCAGCAGGGGAATCCAGGTCAGAGGCATCAAGGCCCCCAGGGCCAGGGCGCTCTCAATCGATTTTTTGGGCTTAATGTCTTGACAAATGAGGCGAGTTATGAGTGCAATTAGGCCAATAAAGGGTAATCCATAGACGACGGTTAGGGCGATGATATAGGCCAACCGTCCAGTTCCAAAGATTAGCAAAATCGGCAGTAGGGGAATGATATAAAGAAGATTATAATCGGCGTTGAGGGAGTTTAGAATCCGCTCAACACCCGTAGAAAATGAGGTTTGAAAGGCTAAAATGAGTTCTGTGGTTCGGTGCTGATACACCACAAAATCAGTCCAATATAATGGAGTTTCACTGAGGACGTAGATGGCGGCTATTGTGGGCGGTAAAAGCCAGAACAGATATCTTTTAAGAAGGACTTGATTTACCCTCATTCGGTCGTCAGAAAATATGGTGTATTGTAAGCTAGACCCTGGGAACGAAAATCAGTTAATATCAAGTCGGTTTATTTACGGATTATATACAAAGCACGGTCATTCCTGCGCGCAAATCCATCTGTCATTCATACCATCCATACAGCCTTTGTCTCCCGCGAGAATAGCTAGGGAAAATAGCGATAGATATCTTTACGATGTAGCACGCGAGCGAAGGTAACTGTTTCGCCATCAAAGAAAATTCCTATTCGGTAATCGCCGAGGCGAATTCGATAAGCATTTTCATCCTCTTTTAGCTTTTTTAAGTTACCAA
>CAZXWM010000519.1:237-1968 GCA_964644215.1 uncultured Phormidium sp. | reverse complement strand
AACAGCCGGGAGATGTGACGCCAGTGGATGACACGACGGTGAAAGGGGTGCAATGGTGCGATCGCTGGCAGAAAACCATTAATTCTCCCCAGTTTATCCAGGGATTACAACGATTATTATACCAGGAGGGGAAGGATTGGACGACGTTGGCGGGCGATCGCTTTCAGTCCCTAGGGGTTCACCTGGCGGCTCAGATTAACATGACGCTCCTCTGGCGGGGGGAACGGTTAGCGGAGAATGTCCCCGGAACCCATTATTTCGACCCCCTATCTTGTGGCATATTTTTGGCAAATTGTCAAGCCCCTACCATTGCCTTGTCGTATTTAACCGACTCGGTGAATCAGCAGTTAGGGGAGTTGGCGTTGGGGAATCTGCTGCATCTGGCGGTGATGATTGACGCCAAACCCGCGCAAATTAGTCAATTGTTGGATCAGTTGCGGGTGGGGAGACTCCCTCAGCTTGAGGAAACCGAGTCTTCGCCACCGTTGGATTGGCGCTGGCTGGAGGCGTTTTATCAACGTTTAGGTTATGGTCAGGTGGAGGTGTTGTCGGGTGAGGTGTCTCAGGTTCGTTGTACGGGGGGAACCGCTGGGGATGTGGTGGCGATCGCCAAATGTCTTGGGATTCAAGATGAGGCGGAGTCCTTGATGTTACAGTTAACGGAACAGGAATGGCAGACGATTCTTATGTTCCCCAATCCCCAGCAGTTGCAACTCGTGATTGGGGTGGTTCAGTCGGGGGTGATCGCGCGGGTGATTCAGATTCGCGAGGTGGTTTCGACGTTAGGAGATTGCGAGTCTCAGGTGAAGGCGAAAACCGGTGAAACTCCCATTCGTTTAGACCATTTTCCGGGTCATGAAATGGCTCAGCTATCGGTCAATTTGTCAAGTATTTTGGCTCAGGTGCAGTCGGAGATGGTTCAGGAGTATCCGGGGATTTAGGAGGGTTTTGAATGTCTGGGTAATCTAGGAACTTGTTAAAATCGCCTGTTGTAGGGAAGCCGAGAGTTCAATAGGCATAAAAGAGGAATTAGGATAGAGATAGTCTTCCCCTGACTCATCAATAATACGAATCATTTGATGGCGGTTCGAATCTGAGTCCGGTAGGACTTGATAAATTTTGCGAACTTCCAGGGAAGCTGCGTAGTCTTTATTGTTAATGCAAACAACAAATTCCATCGGTTTTACTCCAGTATATATTTAATCTTGAATTCTTTGAACATAGCTTAAACCGATTCGCACAATCGAGATTTGAGCATCAAGTTGAATCGCCGCCATCCTATACTTTGATTTAGATAACGCATTACCAATTTCCAAAATTTCATCTAACTTCCTGGAAATCAATTTAAACGATTAGGCGGCAGAGCCGCTAAAAAGCCGCGCCACGGCTTCAGCCATGGCGCGAGGTGGGAGATAGAGAGCCATGGCGCAAGATACACGGCAATGACTTAACTCTTCTCAACTCCCGTAATGGGGTCAGCATTGGGATCAGGAAGAGGTTTTTGTACCGAAATATCCGACGACCAACTCTCCGAATCCGAAGCCTTCGATCGCGATCGCGCCACCTGTTGCACCCGTCGCTCTTGTAACTGAGTCAATTCCTGCTGATACAGCGCAAAAATTCGTCCCAAACTCACCGCCAAGGCATCCCAACTCTCATCATGACTGAGCTTACTGGCAATCCCCTGTAACATCTCCTGCTGGTCATTCTTCTGCACATAGCGTTTCAAAC
>CAZXWM010000519.1:0-227 GCA_964644215.1 uncultured Phormidium sp. | reverse complement strand
AGCGCCATCCTTCGACAACGCCGCCTGATAAATCTCGCCATCGCACCACCATAACCCCGGCTGATTCAACAACCAGGTTAATAAATACCCCTCAGGATATTGCTCTCGGACCCATGCGGCTAAATGCTGGAGTTCTTTCATCGCCTCACCTTGGTTCACGTTAAATGCATCAATAAGTTGGTCAGGTTGCTCAAAACGATAGGTATCTTCAATCTGAATCATGGGAT
>CAZXWM010000518.1:0-1978 GCA_964644215.1 uncultured Phormidium sp. | reverse complement strand
CCGAATTTACCCAATTGGACATGGAAATGAGTTTCATGTCCTTCGACGAAATCATCGATCTCAACGAAGCCCTAATCGCCCATATCTTCAAAACCGTCAAAGGAATCGACCTTCCCCGGCCCTTCCCCCGACTCACCTATCACGAGTCCATGGACCGCTACGGCTGCGATCGCCCCGACACCCGCTATGGCTTAGAACTCGTTGACGTGTCCGACTTAATGAAAGACTCCGGCTTCAAAGTCTTCTCCGGGGCCATCAAAGCCGGAGGAATCGTCAAAGTCCTCCCCATTCCCAACGGAAACGCCGCCATCTCCAACGTCCGCATCAAACCCGGCGGCGACCTCTTCAAAGAAGCCAACGAAGCCGGGGCCAAAGGACTGGCCTACATTCGCGTCAAAGACAACGGCGACATCGACACCATTGGGGCCATCAAAGACAACCTCAGCGACGACCAAAAAGCCGAACTCCTCAGCCGAACCCAGGCCGAATCCGGTCATCTCTTGCTATTTGGGGCCGGCGACAAAGAAACCGTCAACAAAACCCTCGATCGCCTGCGTCAAGTCGTCGCCAGCCAGATGGATCTCATCGACGAGAATCAACTCAATCTCCTCTGGATTACCGACTTCCCCATGTTCGAGTGGAACGCCGACGAAAAACGTCTCGAAGCCTTGCATCACCCCTTCACCGCCCCCAACCCCGACGATTTAGCCGACCTCAAAACCGCCCGGGCCTTAGCCTATGACCTGGTCTTAAATGGCAACGAAATCGGCGGAGGTAGCCTACGGATTTACCAACGGGAGATTCAAGAACAAGTCTTCGAGGCGATCGGCTTATCCGAAGACGAAGCCAACGAGAAATTCGGTTTTCTCCTCAACGCCTTCGACTATGGAACCCCACCCCATGGCGGAATTGCCTACGGCTTAGATCGTCTGGTGATGTTATTAGCCCAAGAAGACTCCATCCGGGATGTCATCGCCTTCCCGAAAACCCAACAAGCCCGTTGTCTTCTCACCGACGCCCCCGCCAATGTGGACAAGAAACAATTAAAAGAACTCTATGTTTCCTCCACCTTTAAACCGAAAACAAAAGAATAGGGGAGTAGGGGCAATCCCTTGTGGTTGCCCTCTCTCTTCTAGGGGTAGGGTGCGTTCCGGCATCACCGAATTTTGGGCTTTGGCCAGTCGGTTAAAACTTGCCGGAACGCACCGCTTCGGCAAGAAGAATAACCCTAATTCTCCTTATCTTCCCTAAATTTAGGGTTCCCCACTTCCATGCGTCCTCGCCAGGCAATGGGATGACTGGGGGGCATATTCGCCTCTCGGTCTTCCTTGATATAGCGGCGACTTTCCGCATCCAAAATATTGACCACGTTCTGATAAATCTCATCGGCTTCCTGACGGGAATTACCAATGCTGGTTAACCCCAACTTGCCAAATTGAGATAAACAGCCCATGAGATGAAAAAGTGTCCCCGTCTCCGTACTGCTATCAAAATGCAGTTGATGATAGGCGATAATTTCCATCAAATCATTGGGCAATAAACCCCGATATAACGGGTTTTGTAAATTGTCGCTGGCGCGATAGAACTTTGCCCGTCCTTGTTGGCTGTAAAACAAACCACTGTCGAGGTCGTAGCGTCCTTTGGTTAACAGTTTTAACTCCATAAAGGGGTGAGTGGTTCCCCCTTTTCTTAAGTTGATTTCAATGGCCTGTAACTGCCAATCTCCCGCTTGCTGAACCGCAATGAAATCCACCCCAAACCGTTCTAAACAGCCCTTTTCCGCCAAAGCTTCCCCCACCCGTAAGCCTAACTCTTGTAGGCGAACGCGATAGTCCGTATCAGCGGGAAAGACGCAGCCGAGATAGACTTGGCGATCGGGGCCGCCGAGGAGTTGGTCGTGGGTGGAGAGGACTTCGACGGTTCCCTCGGGGGTGATGCGACATTGGACACTGGGCGATCGCTTCTCTTGGCCTTCAAT
>CAZXWM010000517.1:0-1986 GCA_964644215.1 uncultured Phormidium sp. | reverse complement strand
ACCGCCGCCGCCAAAACCACCGCCACCGCTGACTCCTCCCGTAGAAGTAGTCTGTCGAGGAATGATAATCTTTTCTTTTTTCGAGTAATCACAGACCTGACAATGATACGTTTTTTCTTTCAATCCTGTTTTGTAAGGGGTTGGTTCAACCACAGTTTCCAGCGTATGAGTAACCGTGAACTCCTCACAAACAGGACATTCATCAAATTTCCCCGGCTTGAGACGATAGCTTCGTAGATGAAAATCAGAAACATCTGGGGTGCAATCGGGACAGCTTAAGCCTTTAAATAGAGTACTTCCTAACTCTTTTGCCACCGTTTGCGGGTGATTGAGTTTTTCATCAACCCGATGGTCTTCAACCGGGACAAGTTTCCCCTGACAGGTTTGACAAACCATCGTGAGTTGGTTTTGTATCCAAGTTTTCGCAAAATCATAGGCCAGCCAAGCCAGAGAGAAGGAAGCCAGACTCGAACAGAAGATAAGGGGGGCGACTGTTGGTTCCCCGGGGGTAGAGGATCGAGCGTTCAACAAAACAATCAAGCCCAGGACCAGTACCAGAGCAATCCCGATGATGGCTAACTGCACCAGGGGGTTGAGACGTTCGAGATCGATCTCATCCCACGCTAGGTCAAACTGACCGTCTTGCGAATCCTCGTAAAATTGATTCAAGGCCACGATCGCCTTAGCAACACCAATTCCTAAGAGCATCACAATGACAATCCAGGCGATCTTGTCATCTAGGATGATCAGAGGAATTAACACCCCAACCGAGAGTGTAAACCCAGCGATCGCAGCGACAACTAACAAGCCTTTATAGAGAGTATAATCTCCAAGTCCCATCACCCGCGATCGCCCCCGAGGATCGAGTTCAATCGGGCGACGCAATCGTTGGTAAATCGTCCCAGAGCCTAACGCCGAGACTCCCCAACCGACTAAAGCGGCCAGCCAAAAATCGCCCAGGTTATCCATGTCCGCCAACCGATCCGAGATAGAATTGGACAGATTCCCAGGACGATTTCCAGGAACTTGGAACTCCTCCCCCGACAGAACGGCTATCAACGCCTCAACCCCCGCTAAAGTTCCCCCATCGAAATCATCCTCTCGAAACTGGGGAATCACCACCTCATCAATAATCCCGCCAACTTGAGCATCCGGTAAAATCCCTTCAATCCCATAGCCGGTTTCAATTTCAATGCGGCGATCGCCCAGAGAATGCAGCCACAACACCCCATTATCCACATCGGCTTTCCCCACACCCCAATGGTTAAACAGTCGCGTTGCAAAGGCTTTGGGGGTAGCCTCAGATGACGTATTCGGAACCGTCACCACCGCGATTTCGGTTCCGTTTTGGGCTTCTAACTCACTAATTTTCTGATTGAGCGCCTGTTCCGTCTCCTGACTCAGAACATTGGCCCTATCCGTCACCCAACCACCATACTGTTCTTGAGGATTAGGAACCTCCTGCACCGTCAGGGCCTGACTCACCAAGGGAAAGCCAATCACCGCTAGAGAGAGGAGTAGCCCCCAGATGAGCCTCCTCACCCGTTGCCGATGACGACTCCGCCGCCGTGGCTTAATCCCTTGCCAGAAATCCGTTAATGTCCACATCGCTGTCACCTCAAACGAGTTTATCTTCATCAGACCTAAGAACTGCCGCCAGCACCTCCTCCGCCACTGGCTCCTCCGCCAAAGCTACCGCCGCCACTCCCGAAGCCGCCACCGGCCCAGCCATCAACCCCAGTATGACGATCTAAATCGGCAGCGGGACGATGGGAGGAATCAATACGGTCATAGCTCAGTTTTCCCTTAGCCGCCATCAGTTCCTCTCGCTCCTCCTGATAGCCGCAGGCTTGACAGGTATAGCCCACATGACGCACCCCCGGCCCCGATTCCGTCGCCTCGTCTTCCATTGTCTGGCTGCGAGTCATGGTCAGTTCATGACAATGGGGACATTCTCGCAAATTCGTTTCAATTATTTTGTCTGTT
>CAZXWM010000516.1:0-1988 GCA_964644215.1 uncultured Phormidium sp. | reverse complement strand
CCTAGAGCAACTCTCCCGCCATTTCCTCGGCTTCTTCGACCCGGATCCCACCCGATATGAGCTTGGGCAAGAGATGTTCTCGAATGTTGGATATGGGCTGATCCGGGTTTGTAATGACGGCATATAAGAGTAGGGGATCCATGTCTGCGCCGTTGTCCCAGCAAATGGTGCCCAGGTCAGGATTCACCCAGACAGAGGCAAAGTATTCGGGATCCCTGAGTGGAGAGAAAATACCGTTAAACTCGATAATCTTTGCCAGATCAACGATTCCTGTTTGATGATCCTCAAAGGTGAGATGGAGTTGATAGTCTTTGATAAGTTTTACAGCGATGATGTCTTTTATCATGGAGCTACTCCAAAGGGTTGATCGGTTCTAGGGGGGCATTTTTGCGGGCAAGTTCCCAGTCTTTGCTGAGTTCGGCTTGGTGCTGAGATGCCCACTCGATTACTAGTCCAAGGGTGCGAGGCTTCAGGCTGCCTTGTAAAATGCTGAGGGTTTCAATGGCTATGAGGGCTTTTTGTTCACCATAACGAACATGAAAATGAGCAGGATCATGATCGTTGTAATACATAGTGATGATGATCCCAAAGAATCGGCTAATCTCAGGCACTACCTCACCTCCTCGACTATTTCCTCGGCTTCTTTAACCCGGATCTCGCCGGACATGAGCTTGGGTAAGAGGCGATCGCGCAGTTCTGTCAGCGTGCGACCTTGGTGGATATTATCAATTATCTGACTTGTGCAAGGTTGAATCGTTGAGTTAAAGTGCTTCACAAGACTTTTAGGAGGCAATGTCAATTTATACTTAGCCATAATGCTCCAGCTTGTTCGGGGCATCTTGGTTCCAGTTGAC
Organism: uncultured Phormidium sp.; assembly: GCA_964644215.1. GTDB lineage: Bacteria > Cyanobacteriota > Cyanobacteriia > Cyanobacteriales > Geitlerinemataceae > Sodalinema. Next base: position 1,134 of record CAZXWM010000516.1, on the reverse strand, counting down.
GTTAAATTCGTGTATTCAACAAAATTATCATTTGAAATAGCTGTTAATACAAATGATGACCATATTTCAGACTTTGCACGAACTACAACGATATCTGTAGAACAGATTCCGCTTAATGGCGCGATGCCTACTTTGTAAAAATAAGGTCGCAATTTTCCAAATAGAAACTCTCCAGTTTCAAACCTGAGTTTATTACTGGTAACTTTGCCCGCACCTTCCCAGTCTGATAAGGCGATAGAGCGGCGAGGCATATGCTCTAATCCGATGTAGGGAGTTTGCTCATCAATTTCTGCGGGATTAACAATTCTATTTACCGATTCTGCAATAGAGCCTAAAGTTGCCAATTCCCACCCCTCCGGCAAGCCCGACACGGGATCCATCGCCTCTGGAAACAGCGACCACAAGGGATCCGGCAGATAGGGGTTGCGTCCCTCTTGCTTAGCGCGGGTGGGGCCAAAGTCCACAAACCAATCCTTGAAGATCGCCCTCGCCATTGCCTCCAGCGTTTCGTTCATCCGCCGATTCAGTTCGATCTTGTCGTCCAGGGAAGAGAGAATACGGGCAATCCCTTTTTGTTCATTGAGGAGGGGGACATTTATCTCTGCTTCTTTAATCGCTGCTGTAGAGAGATTTACTTGGACACCACTATTAGCCCTCGTTCTAAGATACTCAACATGATGATCCCAATTTGAGAGATAGTAAAGGAAGCGAGGGTTAACTAAGTCATGACGGAGTACTCGGATACATCCAACACGTTGATTTAGGACAAAACGGTTAGATTCTTTTATCCATGCTGTATTACCTAAAATAGCCACGTTATTTTTCATGTCTGTCATAGCAATAACGATATCGCCTTCAGTCAGCAAGTAGCGATCAAGGTCTTTTGGGTAATTCTTGGGGACAAAAACGGGAGACGTGTCTTCTTTGAACCCACCACCTCTTTCGATGTAACCCATCCTTAAAACTTCTATGGTATTTTTTGATGGCATTACATAATCAGTACTTTTAAAAGCAAAACCATTGGTAAAGTCAGTGACTTCTGATAAACGATATGTTTTCCACTCACTCATTATTTGCACAGCGTCGGCTTTGCCGAATCGCCCCTCCGTAAACAACTATGGGATCAGTGCCGTT
>CAZXWM010000515.1:0-1994 GCA_964644215.1 uncultured Phormidium sp. | reverse complement strand
CCGAAGCCTACATGAACCAGCCAGAACTCGAAGCCTATCCCGAAGTCCTGGACTTCTACAAATACTACAGCGGCGTTCAAGAAGCCTGGGATGGCCCCGCCCTGTTAGCCTTCAGTGATGGTAAAGTCGTCGGTGCAGCCCTCGATCGCAACGGCTTACGGCCCGCCCGCTACATGCTCACCAAAGACGGCTTCGTGATCGTCTCGTCTGAAGCCGGAACCGTCCCCATCGACCCCGCCAACATCCTCGAAAGCGGCCGTCTCGGACCCGGACAAACCGTTGCCGTTGACCTCGAACATCACAAACTCCTGAAAAACTGGGATGTCAAACGGCAAGTCGCCGCCAAACATCCCTTCGGCGAATGGGTTGCCGCTCGACCCATTTTGGGGAAAGCCGAGACCGACTCCCCCTTCCAAGTTGATGGCGAGAGCCTTGTGCAACAACAAACCGCCTTCGGCTACACCAAAGAAGACGTGGATATGGTGGTGGTTCCCATGGCCCGAGATGCCAAAGAACCCACCTTCTGCATGGGAGACGACATTCCTCTGGCCGTCCTCTCCGACAAACCCCGTCTCCTCTACGACTACTTCAAACAGCGGTTTGCCCAAGTCACCAACCCCGCCATTGACCCCCTGCGCGAAGGGTTGGTCATGTCCCTAGAGATGAAACTCGGCCGACGGGGCAACCTGCTCGACACTGCCCCCGGACCCGATCGCCTCTTGCGTATCGAGAGTCCCGTCCTTGGAGAAAATGACCTCAGCGGCATCCGTAACAGCGTTCTCAAGACCGTAACCCTCTCAACCTTCTTTGACCTCAATAGCGGGGCAGAGGGGCTAAAACCTGCCGTAGAAGCCCTCTGTGAGCAAGCCGCCGCCGCCATTGAAGACGGAGCCGAAATTCTCATCCTCAGCGATCGCAGCGATCGCAACGGCAACCCCAGCCTTATCGACGAAGACAACAGCTACATCCCCCCCCTGCTCGCCGTCGGCGCCGTTCACCACTCCCTCATCGCCCGCGGCCTACGCATGAAAGCCTCCCTCGTCGTCGATACCGCCCAATGCTGGAGTACCCACCAATACGCCTGTCTAATCGGCTATGGTGCTAGTGCCGTTTGCCCCTATCTGACCTGGGAAACCCTGCGTCAATGGGTCAACAACGATCGCACCCAGTCCATGATGAAATCCGGAAAACTGCCGGACATGACCCTAGCCGACGTACAAGGCAACTACCGCCAAGCCGCCGAAGCCGGACTGCTAAAAATTCTCTCCAAAATGGGAATTTCCCTGCTCACCAGTTACCAAGGAGCGCAAATCTTTGAAGCCATTGGCATCGGGGCTGACTTGCTCGACTTGGGCATGAAAGGAACCGCCTCGCGCATTGGCGGGATGACCGTTGCCGACCTCGGCCGAGAAGTCCTCAGCTTCCACAAACGGGCCTTCCCCCATGTCGCGAAGTTGCAAAACTACGGCTTCGTTCAATATCGCAAAGGAGGCGAATATCACGGCAACAACCCCGACATCACCAAAGTGCTGCACAAAGCCGTGCGCGAGCAGCAGTACGACCATTACGAAGTCTATAAAAATCACCTGATGAACCGTCCGGTGACGGCCTTGCGGGACTTATTAGACCTCGACAGCGATCGCCCCTCGATTCCCCTAGATGACGTCGAACCCGTCGAGGCCATCGTCAAACGCTTCTGCACCGGAGGAATGTCCCTCGGCGCTCTCTCCCCAGAAGCCCACGAAACCCTCGCCATCGCCATGAACCGCATCGGCGGTAAATCCAACTCCGGTGAAGGGGGAGAAGATCCCACACGCTTCCAAATCATCGATGACGTAGACGAAAACGGCTTCTCCAACATTCGTCCCCAACTCAAAGGCCTCAAATCCGGCGATACCGCCTCCTCCGCCATTAAACAAGTGGCCTCAGGACGCTTTGGCGTCACCCCCGAATATCTCATGCACGCCAAACAAATCGAGATTAAAGTCGCCCAG
>CAZXWM010000514.1:0-2000 GCA_964644215.1 uncultured Phormidium sp. | reverse complement strand
ACCGCCAACGCCTTCGCCAGTGCCTTGGGTATTCCGCAAAATATCCGTGGGGCCTGTGAGTTACTTATATCGGGAACCAACCGCGTGATTGACGCGGCCCGTTGTAACGATCGCACCATGATTCTCCTGGCCGGCATTGGCTTTGAAGTCGATGTCGTTGAATGGGCCGATCGCGAGAAAAAAGACCGTTGGGGGGTGTTAGCCTATCTCTGGGGCGGCGTGCAACGGTTCAATGAGGGGGATCAGTTTGATGCCGAAATTGAGATTGACGGGGAAGTGCGTCAATTCCGGGCCGATGCCATTACCATTGCCAACCTAGCCCCACCGACATCAATTTTGGCCCAGGGCTTTGGCGAAACAATTCCCGATGACGGGGTTTTAGAGATTACCATTGGTACGACAGAAAACCGCTTACAGGCACTTAACGCCCTCACTAGCATGGTGGGAGCGGCAATTTTGAAAACGGAGACCCAACGGGACGATATCATCTGTTTACGGGCGGCTAAGCTGCGGGTGACGGCGGAACCAGCGAAGAATATCGTGATTGATGGGGATGTGGTGGCAACGACTCCGGTGGACATCGAATGTTTACCGAAGGCGTTGACGGTGATTGCACCGTTGTCGGTTCAGGCTTGAGGGGTGAGAAATCCGTTGATATTGGGTCAAATAGCAATCGTAGGGATAAATAGGACACAGACGTAGGGGCAATCCCTCGTGGTTGCTAGGACACAGACGTAGGGGCAATCCCTCGTGGTTGCCCTTTCCTGGCAAAGAGTGTCTTAACTGAACCTTCGCTTGCTAAACAACCGCTGAGTCTGTTTTCGCGACGAGATTCAACGAACCCCAACTTTCGCCCAAACGGCTGGATAGGGTGATGTGGTTGTCTGATCAACAAAACTAACTAACTCTTGAATAATCACCTTTTGTCCGATGGGTAAAACACTGGTTTGTTCAGCCAGTCGATAATTGGGAGGCTTGGGATAGCCTACCCTCAAATTGACATTGTTGGAAATAATCACTTCATCGCCAATTTTGGGGATGAACGGCGGAGAAATCGTCACCGGTTGGCCTGTCCGAATTAAGGACGCACCGCTCGTCTGGTGATTCATGTCTATATCACAAGAGTATAATAGTATAATTGGTATCCTACTTTCTCAACCTATAAATCTTCCGCAATCCCAGGCTACTTCTCCTATCCAATTATTATGTTCAGCATCCCATAAAAGTTCATAAGCAACCTGAAGAGTATTAAGCATCTCAATTCTTTTAATACCCCAATTGTCGGACATTGCATCAACTTCTAATATTGTTAAGTTCTCCTCTAAATTTGCTGCTGTTGGATTTTCCATATAAACAAATAAATCTTCTAGTTCTTGATATGTACAGGAGTGAAGTTTAATGAAACTATTAAAACGATCTTCATAATTTGCTTTGGGTTTTCTCCAGTTAGTAAACCGAACTTTATCAGGATACATCTCTAAATCTAAGGCGGCATCAATCCCACAAGAGTCCTTAAAAGGCACGTAGTAGTATAACCTTGTTCCTTTTCGATTAAAAGTGGGTTTTACATAAACTTTTCTTGGTCTAACATAGTCAAATCCTGTTTTTGAAAATTGAGCAAGGACTTGATGTACAAAATTCTGTGACATAGGAAAAATGTTGAGTAAAAATGCAACACGATACAACTTAGTCAAACTAGATTTTAATATACAGAAGTATCATAGTGCAACACTCCGGACAGTTTTGGACTGACAACGAGAGAATGCGAGTTTCAGCCGCTTCTCAAGACCGTTAAGCCAACGAGAAAATAGGCGTTTCAGCGCTCGCACGGAAAAATGTCCGGACTATTGAGTTTTTTTGTACTGTACTTAGGCCATAACCTGGTATTGTTTGACACTAGCGAACTCCAATTTTTGCCCACACAGCAGGATATGGAGAATCCACTGTTGTGTCTACAAAACTGGCTAAATCTTGAATGATCACCCTTTGACCGACTGGCA
>CAZXWM010000513.1:0-2056 GCA_964644215.1 uncultured Phormidium sp. | reverse complement strand
TCTTTGGTGTTTTGATTGAGTTGTCCGCCAAACTTTTGCAGTTCGTAGAGTTTCACACCAATTTGATATTCATACTGACTCAACAGACGACCGTAAATATAGCCGGCGCGACCATCTAAAAAGCCAAATTGTAAGATATAAAAGAGGATAAAGCGCAACAAGGGTTTAAAGGGAAGACGGACCCAAATTTTCTTGAGAAAACGCTTGCGTTGTACGGAATCGCCGAACAAGTTAGCGCCAATAGTTCCATCTTCGGCTTGACCGGAAAGTAGGTTATAATAAACCCGAGCTTCCCAGTTAGAATAACGATTGTGGCGAGCCAGCCAGTGATAAATATCTCGGAAGTCGATATGTAGCATATCTTCTTTGAGATAACCGGCTTGACTTGGCAAAACAACGTGTTCGTGAACTTCGTTGTCGCCGGTGTTGGGAACTGCCTCGGTACTTAGGTTTTCATAACGACCGAGTTTGTGTTTGAAGAGGCGCAAATTCCAATCGGGATATTTGCCGCCGTGACGAATCCATTTACCGAGGAAAAAGACGCGACGGTTGAGATAGTAGCCATCTTTTTCGTTCTTTTCAATGACTTGGGCAATTTCGTCCCAAAGTTCGGGGGTGATGCGTTCGTCGCAATCGACAATTAACACCCAGTCATGGCTGAACGGTAAATTATCTAACGACCAATTTTTCTTTTTGGGCCAACGACCGTTAAAGTGGAATTGAACGACGTTAGCGCCGTACTGTTCGGAGATTTCACAGGAGCGATCGCCGCTTTGGGAGTCTACCACAAAGACTTCAGCGGCCCGGGAGACACTTTCGAGACAAGCCGGGAGATTAGACTCCTCATTTTTAGCGGGAATGAGGACGGATACGGGAATCTTATGATCAGTCGAAGACATACAAGCTAACCTACGCAGTTTAAGGGAACGGGGATTCAGTCGAGATGAGGGGAACGAATCGACTCAAAGATGCTTAAGCGGGTGTTTCCGGGCGATCGCCTGGGAGGTCTTTGGGCGGAAAGAGCATCCCCTCGATAGCAGACCCTAAATAGCCAATCTGACCGTAAGCATACACCAAATTCTCGAAGCGTTGTGCAGGATCGCGCACAAATTTAAGGGATTTATAAAGTCCTCGGGCGATTCGTTCTCCTCCTCGCAACAATTGTTTAGACCCAGCATTTCCGGCCAGTTGTTCCCGATAACACTCACTCACCCCTTGCCACCAACCTCGTTGTAGAAACCAACTGCGGTTGACTCGTTCCGGGGCCACATTATGGGCCACTAAGGCTTCGGGAAGATAGGCCACTTGCCAACCGAGATTTAAGGCCTTTTCGGTCATGTAGAGTTCTTCATTGGAGAGTAGTTTTTTCCCGACTCGTCCCAAATTGGGGTCAAAGCCGCCAATCTGATTCAGGAAATCTCGGCGAATACAGTAGTTCAAACCTCGGGGAGTCAGTCCTGGGTTTTCAATCAAGCGGACTTCATCCCCTAAATCATAATGCCCCAGACAGCCGGACATCTCATCAGAGAGCCAGGAGGGTTGAGACATTCCTTCAGCCCAGATGAGAGTTACTTTACCACCGGCGATCGCCAATTTATCATTCTCCCCGAAAGCGCGACAGAGGCAACTCAGCCAGGTGGGAGTGGCCACGGCATCATCATCAAGATAGGCAATTAGGGGGGCTTCCGTGGCGTTAGCCCCGGTGTTGCGGGCAACGGATAGCCCTAGGGTGGGTTCCCAGATATAGCGGAGACGGGGATGAGGCGATCGCGCCTCGACGACGGCCTTGGTGTTGTCTGTCGAACCGTTATCAACCACGATAACCTCATAATTCTCACAGTCTGACTGGTGTAAGAGACTGTCAATGGCAGCCCCGAGATAGGTATCCCGGTTGTGAGTACAGATGATTGCGGAGATGTTTAGATCGGACATGAAATCCTCAAAGGCCAGTGACTCGGGTAACGGTGGATGTGCCGTTCTCGTCTGTTATAGCAGAAGAAGGGAATAGGGAATAGGCAAGAGGCAAGAGGCAAGAGGCAAGAGGCAAGAGGGTAGG
>CAZXWM010000512.1:1150-2058 GCA_964644215.1 uncultured Phormidium sp. | reverse complement strand
ATTCACTGACCCGGGACCATCTGTTGTCCCGTTTGTCTGCAAGGGGGTGCGATCGCACCCCTTTTTTGCTGCCAGACTCCCCGGCCGACTCCCCGGCCGACTCCCAAGTCTCAACCCGGCTATCCGGACAAAGAGGCTCTCTACCTGTCAAAAGGCCTCAAGGTTTGCTAAGTTCATAAGCCAGGTGTGGTTTATCAACGGGTTCGTTAGGAGTGAACAACTCATGTGTGGAATTGTCGGCTATATCGGAATGCAGCCCGCCAGCGAGATTTTGCTGGCCGGCTTAGAAAAACTCGAATATCGCGGTTACGACTCAGCGGGAATCGCCACCGTGAACGACCAGAAGGTTCACTGCGTCCGGGCCAAAGGCAAACTCCACAACCTCCGCCGCAAGCTCGACGGTGAGGACAACCCCGCTCAACTGGGCATTGGTCATACCCGTTGGGCCACTCATGGTAAACCCGAAGAGTATAACGCCCATCCCCATATGGATGTGTCCGGGCGCATTGCGGTGGTTCAAAATGGCATTATCGAAAACTACCGGGAACTGCGAGGGGAATTACAAGCCAAAGGCCATCTGTTTAAGTCAGACACCGATACAGAGGTGATCCCCCATCTGATCGCGGAATGCCTCAAAGTCCCCAGTGCCGCCGCACCCGCCACTGTCACCTCCTCCCCCTTCCTCGAAGCCGTCCGCCAAGCGGTGAATCGCTTACAAGGAGCCTTTGCGATCGCCGTCATTCATGCCGACTACCCCGACGAGCTGATTGTGGCCCGCCAACAAGCTCCCCTCTCCATTGGTTTCGGCCAAGGAGAGTTTTTCTGTGCCTCGGATACCCCAGCCCTAATTCCCCACACTCGGGCGGTTTTAACCTTAGACAATGGGGAAATGGGTAAACTCACTCCTC
>CAZXWM010000512.1:0-1140 GCA_964644215.1 uncultured Phormidium sp. | reverse complement strand
AACAGGGGTTCAAACATTTCATGCTCAAGGAAATCTACGAGCAACCCGGTGTAGTGCGGGTGTGTTTAGAAGCCTATACCGACAGCACCTGGGAAGCGGGCCAAACCACGCCACCGGTGGATTTAAATCTCAATCCCAGCCTCTATCAAGACCTCGAACATATCCAAATCCTAGCCTGTGGCACCAGTTGGCACGCCGCCTTGGTGGGCAAATATCTCCTCGAACAGTTGGCGGGGATTCCCACTATGGTGCAGTACGCCTCGGAATTTCGCTATGCTCCCGCACCGCTGATGGCTAATACCCTGGTGGTTGGGGTGACGCAATCGGGGGAAACGGCCGATACCCTGGCGGCGTTGGCTATGGAACAGGCACGACGGGCCAATTTAGAGCCTCGATTTAGCCCCCGTCTGCTGGGGATTACCAATCGCCCGGAATCCTCTCTGGGCAATTTGGTGGAGAATATCATCGATACTCATGCGGGAATTGAGATCGGGGTGGCGGCGACGAAAACCTTTGTGGCTCAGGTGATGGCGTTTTATGCCCTGGCTTTGGATCTCAGCTACCGTCGGCAAACTCTGCCAGAATCGCGGCTTGAGGCGATTTTGTCGGGGTTGCGACAACTCCCAGGACAAATTGAGTCGGTGTTGGAGAGTCAGGAACGCTATATCGAAGAGTTGGCTCATGAGTTTGGCGAGACGCAAGATTTTATTTTCCTCGGCCGGGGTATTAATTTCCCCATCGCCCTAGAAGGCGCCTTAAAACTCAAGGAAATTAGCTATATTCACGCTGAAGGCTACCCCGCAGGAGAAATGAAACACGGGCCGATCGCACTTTTAGATGCCCATGTCCCCGTAGTTGCGATCGCAATGGGGGGAAGTGTTTATGAAAAAGTGATTTCCAATGCACAGGAAGCGAAGGCGAGGGATGCCCGTTTAATTGGTGTTTTACCTCAAAACCATCATGAGGATATGTTTCAGGATACTTTAATTGTGCCTGAAGTGGAGGAAATTTTGTCTCCTATCTTGGCAGTGATACCCTTGCAGTTGTTATCTTATTACATTGCATCCATGCGCGGTTTAGATGTAGATCAACCCCGTAATTTAGCGAAATCAGTTACGGTAGAATAATCTTAGGGGCGGT
>CAZXWM010000511.1:0-2078 GCA_964644215.1 uncultured Phormidium sp. | reverse complement strand
CGGGCTTTGATGATGTAGGGGAACCAATAGCCGTCGGGGCGGGCGGGGACATCTTCATGGGCGGGGATGACCTCAATCTGACAGGAGATGTCGGAGATGGAGGCTTTGGAAAGGAGGGTGGCGTTGGCGTTGACATCGGGAATCATGATTTCGAGTCCCTCGGTGGCGTTGAAGAGTTCTACGTCGCCTTGGATGTTGAGGCGATCGCCCTCCTGGTGAGTGATGGCCCAGGTTCCGGGGCGAAATTCCAGGTGGTTGCCCGGTTTGCGTCGGTAGTTAAGGTCCAGGGCGATCGCCCCCAGAACCATCACCAGAATGATGATGCCAATTACAATGCCGATAATTACGTCGATCGCCACGATTCCTGTCTTGCCTCACAAATCCTAAAAACTCCCCTGGTTATACCATGAATCATGGAGGATGGATATCGGAGTTTTGATTAGATGTGGGTTGCCGCTTTTTTATCTGAATCCATTGCTGGGGCGGCCACCACGCCCCCAAGGAAAACATTAACTTCTCACTAATCCATTTTTCTACTAACAACCAGGCTCCAACGGAACAAAAGATACTCCAAAATAAGGCGATAACAAACGGGTGGGGAGGTAGCCAAAAGCGATCGCGATTAGGAAGCTGCCAAGGTTCAGTCATTAACCCGGACGTTGAAGCGACGATCGCCCCTGCTGCAATTCCCACACCCACGGCTTGGATATGGTTTTGTAAGTCCAGGTTATCCTCTTGTTGCTGTTTGTAATACTCTGCGTCGGCTTTTTGGCGTTGGCGATCGCTTTTGGCTTGTTCCAGTTCAGTCGTGGCGCGAATGCTGTTAATCAAATCGCTAAATAGAAGTTGACCCGGTTCGAGATAATCAATATAGGTTTGGATTTGCTTGAGACGCTGGGGGGCGGTTTCCGTGGCAAAATCTGACCAGTAGCAGAGGCGATCATCGCCTGCGTTTTCATTTAAGAGATGGGACAGACAAATCTTAAAATTTTGCCAATTGACATCAATTGTGGTATAATGCGCCTTGAGGTCGCGCAATTTACAGTTATAGTCGAGTAGCCTTTGGGGAATTGTTTGTAACAGTTGATCGAGCTTATTTAGGCGTTCCTCCGCTGTCGGCAAGGAGAAAACCTGGTTAAACTCCTGCACCTTCGCTTCTAGCTCACTGTAGAGCCGTCTAGCGCCTTGATAACCGGCTTTTGCCAGTTTCCCAACCACCAAAATTTTCTGATAAGTCCAGAATAAATTGCGCAGATTATAGTAATTATCTTGGGCGCGTTTTAAGTCAACCGTATCGGGTTTAGCCAAGGAAATTAAAATCGTCACCGAGTCAGCCGCGAAGATAAACAACGGGCAATTAAACAGCCTATCTTCCGTGATATATTCAGCCTGTGGACACAAGTTTTTTGCCCACTCTTTGGCTGTGCTTAATTGCAGTTGATTCAAATCCTCACTTTCCCCGGTCAACCATAGCACCTTGCCCAGATTTGCCCTCACCTCAATCAAGGCTTGGGGGTGAAATATCCCCGCATTTTCTGGGAGTAAATTCGCCTGTTCATCGGCGAGAGACAGGGTTAAATCCGCACTATAGGTGTCGTGAATCTTAAAGGTGCTGAGGTTTCCCGTTAGGGAGATATCAGCGATTTTAATCGCGGCAAAATCGAGGTCATGTTCCGGGTTTGCGTCCGTGGGTTCCGTGAACGTTTCGAGTTCAGGAAACGGAATTTTTGCCGCCAACTCTCGCAAATCATCCCACAACAAACCGGCATCTTGGCTGTGGGTATCCGGTGCATCATCTAAGGATTGGCAGAGGTGGAAAGCATAAAGACTAAGATTGAGGTGTTTCACGGTCTGGCTCTGGAGAAGGGTCGGACGTTTCTAGGTTGGTGTTGGCTTTAACCGCTTGTTCAATGAGTGTAGCTAAAGAGTTATCCTTTCCTGGGGGTTTGCTTCCCCCAACACCCATTTCGTTGTTGCTGAGACTTAAAGTGCGTTTACGGGGTGCGAGTTTAGCCGTGTATTGGTCGTATAAGTCCTGACGCTGTTGCAGCCACCCTTCAATGGCGGCGGCATCTTTT
>CAZXWM010000510.1:0-2080 GCA_964644215.1 uncultured Phormidium sp. | reverse complement strand
AAGAGGCGTAGGGGCGTACCTTTATGGTCGCCCTCTTTCTCTTTCGGCTATGGTCGCCCTCTTTCTCTTTCGGCTATGGTCGCCCTCTTTCGACTAGGGTCGCTAATTAACTGGTGCTTCTCCGCCTTCTAAACCGAGGGATTCGAGCATTTCTTTGTCCTTTTCTGGGGGTTGCCCCATCGTTGTTAGATAATGCCCGATTAACATGGCATTTAACCCGGATTTGAGACCTAATGCCTGTAACTGACCCATGACCGCTTCTCGTCCACCGGCATAGCGGAGAATGCGCGTCGGCAGAATCAGACGGAACAGGGCGATCGCCTTGAGGGCTTCATAGGGATCGAGGCGATCGCGATCGCCTAATGGTGTTCCCTCCCGAGGATTGAGTAAATTCAGGGGGATCGACTCCACCTCCAACTCGCGCAGGGCGAAGGCTAAATCCAGGCGATCGCCCCAGGACTCACCCATCCCCAAAATACCCCCCGTACAGGCTTGAATCCCGGCGGCTTTGAGGTTCTTCACCGTCTGCACGCGATCGCGCCAACTGTGGGTACTGACAATCTCGGGGAAAAAGTTTTCCGAAGCCTCTAAATTGTGGTTGTAGCGTGTCACCCCGGCCTCCGCTAATTGCTGGGCCTGTTCCGGCGTCACTTCTCCCAAGGCGCAACAGGGTTTAATCTGAGTTTCAGCAATAATGCGGCGCACCGTGTCTAAAACTTGCTCAAACTCCTGGGATTTGGGACTACTATACTTCGGTCCGCGACCCTGAGACACCAAACAAAACCGTTTCGCCCCCGCCAACTCCGCCGACTTAGCCTGAGTTAAAATCTCTTCAGTGGATTTCAAGCCATAAATCGGGGAATTTTCACCAGGATGATGGGCCGATTGGGAACAAAAGCCGCAGTTTTCCGAACAACTGCCGGATTTTACATTGACAATACTGCACAAATCCACCACATTACCGCAGCATTCTTGTCGCACGCGATCGGCAGCAGCGCAAAGGAGGAGAATGTTCTCAGTTCCCTCAATCTCTGTCAACTGTTCCGCCGTCTCGCGATCGAGGGTTTCTCCGGCGATAATGTCATCAGCCAGTTGATTTAACCAGAGTTCTAAGGCCGTGCGATCGCTCGCAGAATTAGGGCTTAACGTCGGGATAGAATTCGTTTTTGTCAGGGGGGTATGAACCACAGTCAATCTCTCCATGCAGCGCGGTACGCTCCTTCTACGGGAGCCTTGCTGATTCTACCATCCCAGCGAAACCTCATGGGAGCGGCCAATCCCTACACCGAGGCAATAACAGGAGTTGCCAACTGATCTAACGCCTGCTTCGCCGCCCCTAAATCAAAGGGAAAGGGTAGCTTTAACGGCCGATAATCCCGAGGATGAGGTTCCCCATGACGCAACACCGCATTTACCAACACACAGGGGTCATCGCTCAAATTAATCGCCCCATGGGGAACCCCCGGCGGAATTTGTACCACCTGAGGCTGTTGCTGACTCAGAGGAATATAACGATAGCGGCGATTCTGCAAAATCACCAACACCAAACTGCCCCGAACTACCAGTAACTGGTCAGTTTGGCCATGATGGACAAACAAATCATCAATCGTCTGAGGTGCCACCTGCACCAGCATCGTCTCATGGCTAGACTGAGGCGTATAGAACTGCGCCATTCCCCCCTGAAACGAGTCCAAAGTGCGGATTTCAACCTGTCGTACAAGAGCCATCGTTAGAACTGTCCTGAGTGATGAGGTCTATGCCAATTCTAACGAGTTATTTTTAAACTTTTGTGACCAAAACCACAAAAAAGGAACAAGATATGATAGACACCCATCTTAGCCGCGCCGCCAGACCTTGACCGTGCCATCGGCCGTCCCACTGACAATGGCCCGACCATCAGGACTCACCGCCACCGCCATCACCGCATCACTCCCATCACAGAACGAGGCGATCGCCCCCTGTTGCGAAAGACTCCAGAGCTTCACCGTGCCATCAGAACTACCACTAACCACCGTATCCCCATCGGGACAGACCGCCAACGTCGTCACCGAGCCAGCATGACCCTCTAGCACCCCTTGTA
>CAZXWM010000509.1:0-2144 GCA_964644215.1 uncultured Phormidium sp. | reverse complement strand
GAAGAACTGTTCGACTGGGCCAGCCAGCGGGGGGCTTCCGTCATCTCCTGTAGTTGGGGAGCCAGTGCCGTCTATTTTCGTCTATCCTTGCGACAACGGGCCGCCGTGACGCGGGCCGCGCGGCTTGGCCGTCATGGCAAAGGCTGTGTAATCGTGTTTGCGGCCGGTAACGCCAATCGTCCCACCCAAGGAGAGATCAACGAACAGGGTTGGACGAAAAACCTTCTCTCAGGCACCACCAAATGGCTCAGTGGCTTTGCCGCCCATGCCGAGGTGATTGCCGTGTCGGCCTGTACAAGCCTCAATCAGAAAGCGGCTTATAGTAACTGGGGACAAGAAATTTCCGTTTGCGCCCCGAGTAATAATGCCCCTCCAGGAATTTGGCTTCAGGAAAGCGGCTATGTGAATACCGCCCCGGAGATTCGTAAATCCTTGCCGGGGAAAGGGATTTTTACGAGCGATCGCAGCGGCGATCCAGGCTACAGTCCCAGTGACTACACCCATGGCTTTGGTGGCACATCTAGCGCCTGTCCCCTGGTGGCTGGAGTGGCGGCCTTGGTGTTATCCGTCAATCCCAATCTCAGCGCTGTTGAGGTGAAGGAGATTTTAGAGAAAACCGCCGATAAAATTGTTGACCCCGAGAGTGATCCCCAACTAGGCACTCGCTTTGGTCAATATGACGGTGATGGTCATTCTAAGTGGTTTGGCTATGGCAAAGTCAACGCCTACCAAGCGGTTTTAGCGGCAAAACAGCAGTCCCAAGCGCCCTTATCCGTGACGCGACGAGTTCGCGGTCGTAATGAGCGCCAGATGGCAATTCCCGATGGCGACGCCAACGGAATCACCAGTCCGATTCGGGTTCGCGACAATTTAACAGTTCTCGAACTCGATATTCTCCTAGAACTCGACCATCCCGACTGGGGAGATTTAGAGGTCATGCTTGTCGCGCCCGCAGGAGAATCCGTCATGCTTCAGGGGCGAGGAACGCGGGGCCAAGGACAGTTCCGCCAGAGTTATGATTTCAACAATACCCCTCAACTCAAGCGTTTGTTTCGTAGCTCTGCCGAGGGAAACTGGGGGTTAAAGGTGTGCGATCGCGCGGCCGGAGATACGGGTGTTCTCAAGTTTTGGCAGTTAACAGTGGGGTTAGGTTCCTAGACGAGAGTGCTAGACAGCAACAGCCGCAATTGTCATGTCATCGCCATGGTCAGAGGTCGCATCTTCCCAAAGAGCGATCTAAAATCGAGAGTATTCTCAAGGGCGGTATCATGGCCGGCGATGCCGGCGATCGCCTGCCAACAGACCCCTCAACCCGACTATCCTCAACAGGAGCCAAATCTGTGAGTCCAGACACGACCCTCGCTCAATCCGCTACCCTCTCTTACGACACCGCCAGCTTTGACCAATATGTGATGAAAACCTATGGACGGTTTCCCATCGCCCTGACCCATGGCGAGGGCTGTCGAGTCTGGGATGCCCAGGAGAAGGAGTATTTAGACTTTGTAGCCGGAATTGCCACCTGTACCCTCGGTCACGCTCACCCCAAGCTCATCGAAGCCGTAACCGAGCAGATCAAGACCCTGCACCATGTCTCGAACCTGTATTACATTCCCCCCCAAGGGGCGTTAGCCGAATGGCTGGTCAAGCATTCTTGTGCCGATCGCGCCTTTTTCTGTAACTCCGGGGCCGAAGCCAACGAAGGGGCGATCAAACTGGCTCGTAAATATGCCCACACCGTCCGAGGCCTTGAAAATCCCATCATTATCACGGCTCACGCCAGCTTCCATGGCCGCACTCTGGCCACCATTACCGCCACCGGACAGCCCAAATATCAAAAAAACTTTAATCCCCTGGTTCCTGGCTTTGTCTACAGCCCCTATAACGACATTGAAGCCCTAGAGGCCACCCTTGCCGAATTAGATGCCGAAACGCCCCAAGTGGCGGCGATTATGCTAGAAGCCCTCCAGGGAGAAGGGGGGGTTCGGCCAGGAGACAAAGCCTTTTTCCAACGGGTGCGCCAACTCTGTGATGAGAAGGATATCTTGCTGATTCTCGTTGAGGTGCAAGTCGGTGTGGGGCGAACCGGACAGATCTGGGGGTATGAGAACTTAGATATTGAACCGGATATCTTCACCAGTGCCAAG
>CAZXWM010000508.1:0-2151 GCA_964644215.1 uncultured Phormidium sp. | reverse complement strand
CTCCCCCACCTGCGGTGCGAGGTGGGGGTTTCCACAAGGAGTTTTTGATGATGACTCTAAAAACCTCAATTCACGCCGGGTTAATTGCCTTGATTCTGGTGGTTGGCCTGATCGCCTTGCCGAGTCCGGCCATGGCTCATATGCTGGCGGCCCATTTTCAACCTCAAGCTGAGAGTTTAGAAATTCAGGCAATTTTCAGCACCGGTGAATTTTACGAGGCGGCAGATGTGGTGGTTCACCCTCCCTCGGACTCGGAGGTTGAGGACATTCAAGGTCTCACCGATGAAGATGGACGGTTTGTCTTTGAACCGGACTACAGCCTCGTCGGAGATTGGATGGTAGAAGTCGGTGAGGGGAATCATTGGGATCTATTGATTGTTCCCGTCGCCAATGGGGCGATCGCCTTTGATGAGATTACCCAGCTTCACCCGAACTTACCCCATCATCACCATCACTATGCCTCGAATCAGTTGCAGGTGGCGGCGATCGCCCTCGCGTCACTGCTAATTCGTCAAGGGGTGCGAGGCAAGTTTAAGGTTTAGGGTAATGCTGCTTAACCCAGGCGATCGCCTCGGCGGGGGTTTGGATTTGTCCCTCAGCATGGGCGATGGCAATTTCCGTGAGCCAATGGCCAATCTCGGGGCCTCGGGGTAAGCCTAATGTTTCAATTAAATCTTGCCCACTCAGCAGCGGTTGAGGATGGGCGATCGCATCCTGGGGAGTCAGATAGCGTTGGATATACGGGGCCAGCGTCTCTCGGTCAACCCCAGCTGCCATAGCATAGACGACATAGGCCGGGAAATTGCGATCGAGGCGTTTGAACCAAAAATACTGCGATCGCACCGATAACCCCCGTAATCCCGCCGCTCCCGTAGCTGTTTGCCAAGCCTCCACTACCGCTAACACGGCCCGAACCTCAGCGCGGGCATATTTCAACCGAGCTAAGGTGGTTTCGGCGTCCGCGATATCGGCGTTGGCCAACTCCTCAGACATCAAACTGGTTAACTTAGCCACCATCACCGGCGTCGTTTTCAGAGTCGGCCGCAAAGACTGACGCAAGCTCACAGCCATATCCGGCCAATCAGCCATGAGTTGTACCGTCACCTCATCAATGGAGGACAACCGTTCTAGGGACCTCGCCTGAGCCTGCCGAAACCAGCCCGATAACAAGCCATCTCGCCAAGCTTCTTGTAACCAAGGAGTTCCGGCGGCATTGCCGAGGAGATAGCTTAACTCGGAATTAACCCGTTCAGCGGCCACTTGATTTAACGCCGCCGCCAGTTGGCGGATACCCTGGCGCGTTTCAGCCTGGAGATGAAACCCAAGCTGTGCCGCCTGTCGGTAGCCTCGCAGCAGTCGCAACGGGTCATCTTTGAGGTTTTGCAAGGCGATCGTGCGTAACTGCCGCTGCTGTAGATCCTCGTAGCCATGGAGTGGATCAATTAAAGTCTGGCTACGGGGGTTGTAGGCGATCGCATTCACCGTAAAATCCCGTCGTCGTAAATCGGCTTCGAGGGAGTCTCCTTCCTGAACCGCAAAATCCACCGTCATCTCAGGAAACACCACCCGAGCAATCTGACGGGTTGCATCGAGAATGACAAATCCCGCCTCATACTTCTGAGACAGGCGGCGGGCCGCTTCGATCGCACCCTCAGGAACCACAAAATCCAAATCCAGATAATCCGACTGTCGCCCCAGTAAGCCATCTCGAACCGCCCCGCCGACTAAACAGGCATCCGGGGGCAGATCCGCCAGGGAAAAGCCCCAACTCTGGGGGGAAAACACCGTCGGTTTCCCGTCACCCATGAGGAGATTGCTCATCATTAGATTTTCAACTCCCCAATCGCCCATGACGTTCTCGCCCATTACCAAAATCATTCACTCCCTTAAACGGGGCCTTGCAAAATCCCTACGGTGAACTACCCGACGCTGACCCTATCGGGTACAGCGCGGGCTTCCAGTTTTATCGGGAATCGCCTCGGAAAGCATCGAACGAATTCGACCTCTCTTTGGTCTGACATTCCCTCCACTGGCAGAAGCCCCGGTTCCCGAGGCCTCTCTTGGTGCGCGTTCCCTTCGACCAAGCTCAGGGCAAGCCCTTGCGCCGTGCGACGGCGCGGGGTCGCACCGCAAAATCCGCAAGCCTTCGTT
>CAZXWM010000507.1:1673-2155 GCA_964644215.1 uncultured Phormidium sp. | reverse complement strand
GGACAACCCCTGGACTTGCCCACTCCCGTCCGTTAACCCTCCTTAAATCCCTTTAGCGAGTTGTATAGCAGTCAAAGATTGCCTCAAGACACTCTCGTTTAAGAGATAACCACCCACCTGTTACCTGTTACCTATTGCCTGTTGCCTGTTGCCTTCTTCTCCCCCGTTTTTTGTCCTATTTAGACCAACTTTTGCTATATCATGACTGCCTTCTGGTTTCGCCATAGCCTGTCGAGTTTTCTCAGCCTAGGACTGCTTACAGGAATCGTTGCCCCCTTGCCGCCACTGGCCCCCCAGCGGGCGATCGCCCAAAACCAAGACGAACAGACCAACATCCGAGTTTACGACCGAGCCAGTCCCGCCGTCGTCGCCATCATCGCCGGCAACTCCAGCGGTAGCGGTAGCATCATCACCCCCGACGGACTGGTTCTCACCAACGCTCACGTCGTCCAACAAGCCTCAGGGCGAACCGTCACCGTCCG
>CAZXWM010000507.1:0-1663 GCA_964644215.1 uncultured Phormidium sp. | reverse complement strand
TCTCCAACGGCGATGAATATACCGCCGATATCCTAGGCTTCGACCCCAACGGCCAAGACCTAGCCGCCCTACGACTTCGCAACGCTCGTAACCTGCCCACTATCGAGATTGCCGACCCCAACTCCGTTCGTGTCGGTCAGCGGGCCTTTGCCATCGGCAGTCCCTTTGGACTAGAAACCACCTTCACCGTCGGCATTATCAGCCGCATCGACCCCGACGAAGGAACCATCCAAACCGATGCCGCCATCAACCCAGGCAACTCCGGCGGCCCCCTCCTCAACTCCAACGCCGAAATGGTCGGCGTCAACACTGCCATCTTCTCCGTCGGCCGGGAAGGTGGCAACATCGGCATTGGCTTCGCCATCCCCATCACCGACGTACAACCCTTCCTGAGTGCCATCCGCCAAGGACAGGGGTCTGAAACCGCCAGAACCGGCAGTCGTCTCCCCGGTTCCCAAGCCCCGCGTCCCGTGGAACTCAACGGCTCACCGATTCGCGACACATTGGGGCCAGACTCCAATGTTTTGCCCGGAGATAACAGCTATTTCAACGCCTACAGCTTTGAAGGACAGGCCGGACAAACAGTGTCATTAGATTTGACCTCAAATGACTTTGACGCCTATCTAATTTTGCTCGACTCAAACGGCAACTCCGTCGCCCAAGACGACGATAGTGCCTCGGGAACTAACGCCCGCATTGTCACCCAACTGCCCGCGACGGGCACCTATATTCTGCTGGCAAACTCCTTCCGTGGCGGCGAGTCCGGTCGCTACGAACTCACACTCCGCAGTCAAGGTGGTCAGCCGAGTTCCAATCGTCAAGGCCGTCTGTTACTCAATGAAACGGGTGTCTTGCGTACAGGAGACCCCAGCTTGCCCGAGGATGGTAGTCTTTACCATCAATACGAGTTTTCGGGCCAAGCTGGACAATCGATTACTATTCGCCTCGAAAGTTCAGAATTTGATACCTATTTGCTCCTGTTTGACGATGAGGGAAATTTGATTGAGCAAAATGATGATATCCGTCCGGGGAATACCGACTCTGAGTTAAGGGTGCGTTTACCCGAAACCCGAGGCTATGTGGTGATTGTCAACAGCTATGACAACACGGGACGAGGCCGCTATCGGTTAACGGTTGAGGAAAACTGAGACCTAGCGGGGGCTAGACACTCGGTTTCTGTGAGAAACCGGGTGTCGGATTGTTTGGGCCATTGTTTGGGCAATTATGGGCAATTACATGAAACCCATCCAACTGAGAAAGGTTTGGCCCGTGAACCATTCCAGAACCAGTAAGGCCACAAAGCCAATCATGGCAAAGCGACCATTGATTCTCTCGGCATAGAAATTCCAGCCAAAACTAGGGGTATTTGTAGATTCAGCCTGGGACTTTGGCTCAGACTGAGGTGCTGATTGGGGAGTTTGTTGTTCGTCTGACATAGGTTAAGGCACAATTGCGATCGCAGTTAACACTGTAGAAGGTTTTGCCACCAGTTAACCAAACTCCTGTTCCACCACCCGCCAACGAACCGCAATAACACTCGGTTGTGACATACTCCCGACGCTCATGCGTCACGCATAGAGCGCGGGCTTCTCAGTGAATCCTGCCATTGCATCGGACGTTACCTGAGCTTTATTGACGGAATGCCCTACCGCCAAGTGTTTAA
>CAZXWM010000506.1:0-2158 GCA_964644215.1 uncultured Phormidium sp. | reverse complement strand
GGGATTCAGGAATATTGGCTGGTGGATTATCGGGCCTTGGGTGGGGTGCGGTATATCGGAACGCCGAAGCAAGCGACGATTACGATCGCGAGTTTGCTGGAGGGGGAGTATCAGTTACGGCAGTTTAGGCGGGGGGATAGGTTGGTGTCAGGGGTGTTTCCGGAGTTACGGTTAACGGTGGATGAGGTGTTGGGTGTGATTGAAGAATCCCCTCAGTAGGGGCGAAAAATTTTTCGCCCCTACACTGGTAAATTTTCGCCGTGGCTGAGCGATCGCAACGGATGGATCGCCCAAGTGGATTTACTCGTCGCCAGTTAGTTGCTGTTTCAGGCGGGCGATCGCCGCTGCATCGAGTTTAATTTTGACTTCGAGTAATTGAGGTTTGTCCCGGAAGACGAGTAACCCTTTCTCATTATTCACCACACATTGAACCTCGGGCTGAGTTAGTTCCACCGTCTCATACTTCACTTGGGGTAAACTAACCCGAATGGCAACGTTGGGGCGAGATTTGGGATAAACAAACAGTTGCTGCTGTCGAGTTTGGAGTTCTAGGGTTCCGGCGGTAATGTTGCGGGGGGCCTCTTCGTCGGGTTTGCGCCAGTATACCGTGATGCCTTTAAGTTCCGGTTCAGCCATGGCAAAGCGTTCGTCAAACCGCTGGGGTTCCCAGTCGAGTTGGCCCACCTCCTCGCCGTCGGGAACGATGCGTTGCTGCCAGAGAACGCTTTTACCGGTGAGTTTTGACCACCATTGACGAATGGCATCGAGATTGGCGCTATTCTCAGGATGTTCGCTGCCGTATTGCCAGGTCAGTTTAGAGTCCATAGGGATATCTCGCTTGGGAAACGTTAGGATTGTGATCTGTCTGTATCTTACAAATTTTCCTAGAATACCCTCATGTCAGCGATCGCCCTAATCCAGTCCGGGCCAGTATACTGAAGACATAACGATACCAAGGACGACTCTATGCAATGGATGACTAGACAGGGACTGATCGGGGCGATCGCCATCTGTTGGGGACTACTGATGGTCCTGGTTCCCGGACTGGCCTGGGCTGACGAGGCCCCCGCCGCTACTGAAATGCCTAGCTTGGGAATCTCGGAGATTACCGACTCGGGGGCGATTTCCTCGGAAAAGGTGAGCCAGTTTGCCAATGCCTATATGGGGATTGTGGATTTGATTAGTGGCCGCAGTGAGGAACTGCAACAAGCCGAAACCGCTGCTGAGTATGACCAACTCGAACAGGAATTGGAAGCGGCGGCGATCGAGATTATCCAACAGACAGGATTGACTCCCCCAGAATACTTGCAATTGTTAACGTTGGCTGACACAGATACTGAGTTTAGTGAACGAGTTGCGACGCAAATTCAAGACATTGAGTAATAGGAGTCAACGGTAGCGGTTGAGTTAGGGTGGGGGGAGATTGCTCCCCCCAAATGCTCTCTTGGAACCTCCGTTAACGGGCTGAGGAGGATTGAACTAAATCATCGATGAGCCGTTGCAAGTCGTTGGCATCGGCGTTGTAGACTTCTTTACAAAATTCACAGGTGGCCTCGGCGCCCCCATCTTTGTCAATCATATCCTCCAACTCACTGACCCCGAGGAGTTTGAGAGCGCCCAACATTCGATCCCAGGAACAGCCGCAGTGGAAGCGCAACATCTGTACGCCGGGGAGAATTTTCAGGTC
Source organism: uncultured Phormidium sp. (assembly GCA_964644215.1). Classification (GTDB taxonomy): domain Bacteria; phylum Cyanobacteriota; class Cyanobacteriia; order Cyanobacteriales; family Geitlerinemataceae; genus Sodalinema. The sequence continues at coordinate 471 of CAZXWM010000506.1, read as the reverse complement.
TAAATCTCCCAGGAGAGTCTCGAAAATGGCATTGAGGGTTTTTTTCTGTTTCAGCAGGGGGGTAAAGCCCGAGAGTCCCGCTAATCTCGACTCTAGGGTGGCGATGAGGGCGTCGTCGCGGGCGGCTTTGGGGAGGACTTGCAGCAGCAATCCCCCGGAAGCGGTGACTCCTTCTGACCCCACGAAGACCCCGAGAACTAGGGCTGAGGGGGTTTGTTCGGAGGTTCCGAGATAGTGGGTGACATCGTCGCCAATTTCTCCAGACATCAGTTCGACGGTACTGGAGTAGGGGTAGCCATAGCCGACATCGCGGGTGACGTAGAGAAAGCCATTCGACCCGACGGCTTGGCCAACGTCGAGTTTTCCCCGGGGGTTGGGGGGAAGTTCGACCTCGGGATTGTTAACGTAGCCGCGCACGGTTCCATCCATCCCGGCATCCACGAGAATCCCACCGAGGGGACCGTCACCCTT
>CAZXWM010000505.1:0-2160 GCA_964644215.1 uncultured Phormidium sp. | reverse complement strand
GACACCATAGGCGGTGATGGCCAACAAAACCGCAGCGGTGGAAATGCTAAGAACTGTTGCAGGTTCCATAAATAAGATTCAAAAATGAGATGGCTTCCTCTATAATATTACGAAAACTTAAGATTTTTCACAGAGCGTACAACTTTAGGTTAAACACATGGCACAACAAACACGTCTCGGCGATATCCTCAAACCCCTGAACTCTGAATACGGGAAAGTCGTTCCCGGCTGGGGAACCACTCCTCTGATGGGAGTGTTCATGTTGCTATTTTTCGTCTTCTTGCTGATTATTCTGCAAATCTATAACTCGTCCTTGCTAATCGAAGGTGTGGATGTCGATTGGGCGAATCTGAGCCGCTAGAGTATCCGGCGCGATCGCGCCCGGCTTGAGAGAATCCCGGTCTAACCGGGATTTTTTGTCGGTACAATGGCCGACGGTGGAGCGCGATCGCGCCCGGCCATGCGCTACCCTTAACGTGAACATCCCAGGAGTTGCAACGATGAATATCTTTGGTATTGGTTTACCTGAAGCAATTGTTATTTTAGTGATTGCTCTGCTAATCTTTGGCCCGAAAAAGTTACCCGAAATTGGCAGTAGCCTGGGAAAAGCCATCCGTAGCTTCCAGGATGCCTCCAAGGAATTTGAGAGTGAACTCAAACGCGAAAGCCAACAATTCAAGGCTCAACAAAGCCGCGAGATGTCAGAGTCTGACAACTCGGCGGCCTCATCTGAGCCGGCTGCGTCTAACGCCAGTACCGCCAATTCAGCCAATTCTGGCCAGGATTCGGCCGCCTAATCTCCAGAACGCCCCTTTTATTGCTTCTTCTTGCGTTAACGCCCCTTTTCTGAATACTTTTCCTCAATACCTGTGAGTGCTTCCTCGACACCGATTGTAGTTCCCCAGCTGATCGTCGGACTGGGTAATCCTGAGCCGAAGTACGATCGCACCCGTCATAATATCGGCTTTGCGGCCGTTGATGCTTTGGCGCGATCGTGGCAAATTCCCTTAGCCGCACAGCGTAAGTTTAAGGGAGAATATGGGGATGGAATGGCCGTAGCCGGCCGCACAGTGCGTCTGCTCAAACCCAGCACCTATATGAACCGCTCCGGGGAATCGGTGCAAGCGGTTCTGAATTGGTATAAACTCTCCCCCGCCTCGGTTCTGGTGATTTACGATGATATGGACTTACCCGTGGGACGGATGCGGCTCCGTCTGGCGGGGTCAGCCGGTGGCCATAATGGCATGAAATCGATTATTTCCCATTTAGGAAGCCAAGCGTTTCCTCGGCTACGGGTGGGAATTGGCAAACCGCAAGGGGGAGGGAATCCTTCGATTTCTCATGTTCTCGGTAAGTTTTCCCCTCAAGAAAGCCAAGTCATGAGCGAGGTGATGGCCTTGGTGCGTGAGGCGATCGAACTCAGCCTCAAGCAAGGGGTTGAAAAGTCCATGAGTCTTCACAACAGCCGGAATCTGGCGACACCATCAACCTCTAATCCCTCCAGCTAACCCATTGAGACGACATCGAGACGACAGGTTGAGTTCTTCTCCAGATTTGCCCCAAACTACTGCCTATTTGCGTGTCACTGACTGTTCTTGGGAGGGAGGAACCCTACAGGGAGAAGTCACAGCAGGTTCGTTTACCTGGGAATTTTGTTGGCTATTTAGTCAATCCCGGCTGGATATTGAACCCTCCCTGGGACGGGCCTTAATCCAAGAACCTCTCGGCCGCTTTCTCGAACAGCAAGACTATCAACTCGAACCTGGCGGCGATTATCAATTCACAATCCGCGCTGTCATCTAAGCGTTTGCCGACTCTGCCTAGGAACGAGGAGGGAGACTGTCTTTTTTATTTGTCAGAGTTTTATAACAAATGCCGGGGATCGATGCGGGATCGGCGAGTCCTTTATGTCAAGGTTTCCTGACATTGCGATCCCCTAAAGGCCTGTAATCTCGTGAAACCTTGCTGAATCAGTCAGTCTAGCCCCTTGTCGAATGGGGACATCTTCTGCAAGATAGACATCAGTTGGGCGCGTTAACCCGATCCCGAAGTTAATCTAAACATCCGGGATCTTTGTGAACTTCCGTTCAATCTGTCAGGTTTCCTTGACAGCCATGTTGAGAAAGACCAGCAATCACTATGTCACAAGAACGTCCACCC
>CAZXWM010000504.1:0-2161 GCA_964644215.1 uncultured Phormidium sp. | reverse complement strand
CGCCTTGGAGGGGATAATATCCCGCAGTTCCACCCGTGTCACTTTCACTCCCCAGGGGTCCGTGGAAATATCCAACTCTCGCAACAGCAGTTCATTGATTTCTGACCGCGCCGTAAAGGTTTGGTCTAACTCCAATTTCCCCATTTCCGAGCGAATCTGAGTTAAGACCAAATTCTGCATCGCATTTCGCAAATCTTCAACCTTATAATAGGCTTTCTCCATGTCCATAATCCGCCAATAGACCACCGCATCGACGGAAATTGCCACATTGTCGGAAGTGATACAAGGTTGAGCGGGAATATCGAGAACTTTCTCTCGAACCGTTTCTTTGAAAACCACCTTGTCCAGAAAAGGAATAATAAAATTCAAGCCTGGCTCAAGCTTTTTACCACTGTATTTACCTAAAGTTTCAACCAAAACCTCATTGCCTTGATTGACAATCTTGACGGAGCTATTAGCGACCGATCCGCCCAAAATGACCACAATAATAAATGTCCATAAAGCTTCCATAACTGTCTCCTAAAGTGTGTTTTAGCTTGTATTCTAAACGATGTTTCAAGATTCCTTAAACCTAAGCATTGACAGGTAGTAGACTCTACAGAATCAACAGACTTGAGTTTAGTCCTGAAAATCTTCAGGTAAAACCAGAAGTGTATTTCCTTGACGGCCGACTACGAGAGCTTTAGAGTTCGCTGGAATCAAAAACTCTCCCTCACAACGAGCTTGCCAAGAATTCCCTTCAAACAGGACACGCCCCATCTTTCCTGGCTCAATACTGGTTAAGGTTTGTGCTTCCGTCGCTTCAGCTAGAAGATAGGAATTTTTTTTGGGAACAAAGCGTTTGAGGGAAAACAGGAACACCAAGGCGAAAACCATCCAGAGGAAAATCTGAATCGGGTACTGTGGAATAACCAAAGACAGTAACGCCACAGCAAACGAAGCCAGTCCCATCGCCAGTTCCACAAACGCCGTCGGTAGAAACAACTCCATCAGGCAAAATAGAACCCCGAGTCCAAGCCAGAGTAAGGTAAACATGTCCATCGATATAGGTAAATCCATAGGTCAGGTCGAGATGGAACAAGGGAGGAAGAACGGAACTGCCATCCCCCTCTATCATAGGCAAGGAATTTGAGAGTGGGAAGTGTTGCGATCGCTCGTTGTTAGACGTCGTTCTGGGAATCTGTCGTTTGCAGGGAGACAAGCTCTATACTGAAACTGATTCATCAGCCGAGTCATCATTCCCAACTCGTCCAGTTTAATCTCATTGTAGGATAGACAGCCGTGCTGTTCCGCGAATTTGTTAACCGCATTGACCCCCCCGATCGCCCTCTACCCCAGTATCTCTGGGCCGTGGGAGAGTTGGCTGCTCAAATTCCCGTCGGAGAGAGCGTCGGCGATCGCTACGAGGTCATTCGTCCGCAACTCTGGTGCGATCGCCACCCCGATCGCGCTCCCGAGTTCCCCGAAGAGATCACCCTAACCCATCTCCCCTACCTGCGTCTCGTCCGTCAGCGGCTCCATATACCGCAAATTTACGGAATCTACAGCCAAGCCGCCTCAGACAGCCAGCCAGACCGCGAAATACTCCTATTAGACAACGCCCCCATTACCTTAGACGGACAGCTCTATCCCAGCCTACGAGAAGCCTGGTCCAACGCCCCCGCCGTCCGTCAAGTCTATTGGCTCTGGCAAAGTCTACAACTGTGGGCCATCCTCGACGAACAAGGAGTCGCCGCCAGTCTCCTCAACCCCGAAAACTTGCGAGTTCAAGGTTGGCGACTCTGGTTACTGCAACTCCACAGCGGCAACACCAACCATCAACTAACAGACCTCGGCTATCACTGGGCCAACTGGATTAGTGCCTCCTCGGCGATCGTGGCCGAACCCATGACGCAACTCTGTCAGCGGATGCGTGACGGGGAATCACTCCCCAACATCGAAGCCAGCCTCAATCAACTGCTCCTCGAACTGGCCGCAGAACGGCCCTTATCCCTAGAGATTAGCGGGGCCAGCGATCCTGGCCCCCTGCGATCGCACAACGAAGACGCCTGTTACCCCACCCTCGACGACCTCAACCAGGGCGATCGCGACGTCCGGGATTTAGCCATTCTCTGTGACGGCGTCGGAGGCCATGACGGTGGCGAAGTCGCCAGCCAAACCG
>CAZXWM010000503.1:0-2168 GCA_964644215.1 uncultured Phormidium sp. | reverse complement strand
AGACAGAAGAAAGTCTTTGACAATCTGTGCGGTGGTGATTCCCTGATAGGTATCTGTTGCAATCAACCAATGAAAATCGCCTTGCACGGATTCCGCCGATAGGTCATCATGATAGAACCCATAAATTCCGTTGAGTTCAGCACTGGCACGGCGAATCGATTTGATATTGCTGTTTTGAAGTTTTTGGACGGCTCGCTCTTTCAAGATTGATATGATTTGTCGGACTTCACTATCATTGGGAAGTTCGGTTTCTTTGAGGTTGGCACTGTCTCGCAGTTTGGGATACCAAGTTTTTTCGTCACTGTCGTTGCGATTGATTTGATTGGTGAGGAGGCTGGTTCCGATGGTGGAGAGGATTGTGGTTTGCATGGTTTTTAGCTTTATAGATTGGTTGAATTGTTTAGTGACTGTTCGGGAACTTGATAGTCGGTAAATCCCATTCCTAGGCGAGTTTTGACCCCAGTTCCGCAAAAGTTAGCGTAGTGGACGAGTAAGTTCGCGACTTGACTAATGAGGGAGTCAGTGCGTCGGGGAATTTGTAGGGTAATGTCGCCGAGAAAGCCAGTGGCAAAGGAGCGATAGATGGGAAAGCGACAGCTTTTTATATTATGGTATTTGAGGGCGATCGCCTCTTCTAAGTAGTCTAAGAGGTCATAACTGCCGAGATAGACGGGAGCAAATTCGTTCCAGCGATCGAGCCAACTTTGAAAGAGTAAACGGGGAACGGGGAGAGGGAGATAGATGCGTTTTTGGGAGAAGCTGGTGGGGGTGAGAAAGCTTAAGTTAAATTGTAGATTGGGTTCGGGTTCGTTGGCGATGAGTTCGGTGTAGAGTTGGTCGTAATTGGTGATATCTTGGTGGCGATCGCCTACCTGAAATTGAGACCCCAAAAACTCAAGTTTTTCTCCTAACTCTAGGTTGAAAATGGCTTTGGAGGTGGGTTCAGTTAAGCCGGAGAGGGAGAGACGATAAACCTGTTCAGGATGGAAGGTGATAAAGTCGGAGGTACGAGTGGCGGAACCCACTAAGCCGGAAAAGGTCAAGCTGGGGGTTTGTTGTCCCGCCATTTCTAACCCCAGTTTTTCATGGAGGTGTTTCACCAGTTCTAGGTGGTGGTTACGGGGGAGAACGGCGGTATCGGATGGGGTTAGGGTCCAGTGCGATCGGATGAGCATTATGATGATAGCGAGTTCACTCAGGGAATTGTCCTAAAATGAATTCAGCACCCATGAAAAATCATTTTTTTTTAAATTCACCCTATATTGCATGACATTTTATGTTACGAAGCGGCCAGGTAGCGCAACTTATCTCGAAAGTAGCAGAAACTAGGAGACTGATTGGTATCTACATTCATATAAGGAGAAATGGTCTTAGCCCACTCTGTTTTTTGTTTGCCAATTGCTTGCCACCCTTGTTTAGTTAACTGTTTAGAACCACCGGGAAACAAGGCATCAGCCAATTTTTCCCAGGTACCGCAAATGTCATCACTAATATAATCATTGAGAACAGCATCTTTTGCTTTTGGATAAGCATTTTTAATTGCATTTATATCTCCCAAAAACCAAGCTTCTCCTTCTTCAATAGCAATACAAAAATAGGTATCTGGTTTTGTATTACATTTATCCAAACAATCAAATAGTTCTCGACGAAATTCATGTAAGCAACGCTTATCCAGGTCACAAATAACAACCAGTACGGCATGATAATCAGTGGGATAATGAGAAAAGGTCTTGCCAAATCCTTGGATCAGTCTCGGGAGTTGGTCAAGTAATATACGCTTATTCGGATCTGATGAAGATTTTAATCCTTTGGGAATACGTCCTATCCCCTTATAAGAATTGATGTTAAATGTATTTTCATCGCCAATGTTAATTATTTTAGGAATTATGAGTTCAAGAGCCGTTTGACCAGACATATCTTCAACAAGAATTTGAAAATGCATGAGTCTATCGTTGATCTAAATAGTCGCTATACCAAAGACTCCCAAGTGGTAAGCCCTCGGAAACCAAATTTTGAATCAGAGGGTCTTCACTTGCACGTTTTATCGTTGAAAAACCATCTTCACCTTTCTCAAGTACCCAAACTTCTTCGGGCTGAAGAGCATCTACAAAGTAGGGTTGATGAGTTGTAATGAAAATTTGAGACCCCCCTTTACGCCCTGTTGCATG
>CAZXWM010000502.1:0-2180 GCA_964644215.1 uncultured Phormidium sp. | reverse complement strand
TAAATAGTGAAAAGTTGTTGCCTAAGGTTGCTGTGGTTATCACGCCCGTTCAAACCGTTGGCAACATCATTTTTTCCAGAATTGAAGAAAATGAAGATGATCAACCAACGTTTTGCTATAGAAGGTGTAGTCCTGATGAATCATATCAACCTAAAGATACAGAAATACCATTAAAAGTGTTGTTGTCCTTTTTGGTAAAATTACATTTAGATAAGAAGCAAAATTTTTGGCCAAATCGCATTCTTAGCATTTTTAGTAAGAATGCTTCCCTGCGGAATGCAGTTAGCCGTTTTTCCTATGGAATTGAGGATAAAATCGAGATTGTGCAGGGTAACCATCTATTAAGATAACTAACTAAGGAGATGCAATGATTAAAATTTATGTTAAAAGCCGTGGGGTTTCCAAGGATTACTGTTGGCTAGATGGACAGCAAAAGATTGATAAACCCCCAGAACTACCCAAGTTTAAGGTAGATGTCGATGATTTTGCTCTGATCCTGCAACGTCAGGGAGATAAACTGGCTTTGTTGGTGAATAGTTTAACATCTTCTAAACGAGTTGATTCCCAAAATCGTAAGATTAGAAATTTTGTTTTGTGGGTTGCAGATCAGGCTGATGAATCTTATATAAGAAGTTTAGTAATTCAGGCTTTAGGGGAAGATGATCAACCATTGGGGGAGCAGTTGGCGGCTCAACTCGATGAAATGATTTCTTCGACAACGACAGAACCTGGCTTTCAGGTGGATTTTCCTAAAATGGAAAATCTGGCGAAACAAATTTCTAGACTAGAAGGTTCTGAGTCATCATCATCGGAAGCCAAAATTGCTAATCTATCTACATTCAAGGCAGATTTACGAGATGAATTGATGCGGTTTTCTTTTCCAGAAGGAGATGGCTTGTTGTTAGTGATTGTTGCTCCTAATGTGTCTGAGACGAACCTAAAAAATCAAAATATCTGGAGAGGGTTGTCGAACCAGATTGATTCTGATGAAGGATGGATATCTTTAAAAAAAAATCAATCTTTTCTTGGAAAATTTTCAGCAGCGGGGTCAGGAGAATTTCGAGGAGGTGAAAGGACTGGCAGAAAATTTGTAATGTTATTGGGTTGGCTTGTCGCTTTTATATTATTGGTAGTTCTAATACAATCAAACAGACAGCATCAAAAAGAGTTGGATGAACTCAAAGAGAATCGAAATCTAACGCGAGAAAATATTCAGCTTCGGAAAGAAAATGAAAAGCTGACAGTTAAAAATAAAAAGTTACAGGATGAGAACGAAGAACTCACGATTTCTATTAGTGATTTACAGGATCTGATTGAAAAGAGCAAGGACTTGCTGGATCTTTTTTCTAGTAAAGCGGCCCCTATTATTGAAGACTATAAACAGCTTGTTTCTAAATAAGGGTATTCTGAAAATATCGCTCAAACTCCTGAGTGATAAACCAGATCCAAATATCTGTATCTAGTACAATCACTTCAGACATTCCCAATCGTCTTCATCAACAATGGGACTAACCAAATCCCCCAGTGTCTCCCCTTTCCCAGCGATTGAGGCTGGAGGAAATCGTCGCTTCGGATGAGTTTGGGGTTGAGTCGTCTCGATGTCTTCAACGATGGTGACGATAACTCGGGAATGTGTCACGTCAGGCTGGTCATTGAGCCACTTCAGTTGACCATTTTCGTAGATGGCTTCGTAGCTGTTTAACATAACTTTACCAAGTGAGGGATTGGATTGAGTTCCACCATCGGGTTGGGTTTCACTTTGTTCTACCCAACCTACTATTAATCATCATAGCTTGACTGTCTTGAGATTGACAGGATTATTCAGGAATTGCTTTAATTGAGGTGTCCTTAAAGGGGACAAAACAGCCCTGAGATTTGCCAGTTAAGGTAGAAAACGGGACGAATAACCAAGGCGAACCCTGATCATCATAGAAAAAGTTCTCTCCCTCATGGGGTTGACTGCGAAATCGTTGTCCCCAGGTGAGACGACGTTCGATCGCCCACTCTTCAAACATCAACGAATCCCGCACTTCCTCCAGAGATAACTCCGAGTTCCAGCGACAAGGAACCCCCAACGGATGAGTATCAATTACTCGCCACTCCGTCGATAGTGGACTATTACTGGATGACGGTGTCATTAACGGAAGTCGGTCATTGGAAATACCTAATAGTAGCCAGAG
>CAZXWM010000501.1:0-2202 GCA_964644215.1 uncultured Phormidium sp. | reverse complement strand
GGCTTTTCGGGCTTTTCTCGCCGAGCACCCACTTGATCGCGTCGGCGACGTTCGACTTGCCGCACCCGTTCGGGCCGACGACGCCCGTCACGCCGTCGCCGAAGACGCGCAACTCGCCTATGGGTTTTCCGAATTGCGTTGCACCTTTGCCGATCGCTCCCTGGTTCCTGATATCGCTGTCTTTTACTGGGAACGGATTGTTTTAGATGCGTCTGGCGAACCCGTCGATGATGTCCAACAGGCGCCAGACTGGGTCATTGAAATCCTCTCCCCCCAGCAAAGTCCCAACCGCGTCGCCGGAAAACTTCTCCATTGTCTCCAGTATGGGAGTCAAATGGGATGGCTCGTCGATCCCGGCGATCGCTCCATCCTCGTCTTCCAACCCCAGCGTGAACCGATCCTCTATGAAGGGTCCACACCACTCCCCCAGTTGGCTAACGTTCCCCTCACTCTGACGTGCGATCGCGTTTTCGGCTGGCTTCAGATGACTCCCCCCAACCCCTAAATCACCTATTCCCCTAAAATCTCCGTCAACTGCTGATAGGTTCCTTCAATTTTATCCAAACTTCCAGGATTGACCAAACCATAATAGTCAAAAACATGAACCTGACCCGTATTTACCGCTTGCAAACTCTCCCAAAATGGTAACGCCTCAAAACTGGCTAACGCATCCTCACTTCCTGGAGTAGCAATGACTAAAATGGTCTCAGGATTAGCCTCAACAATCTTCTCCGGCGACAGTGTTACATAGCCACTAAAGGGGCTGTTTCCTTCCCAGGACGCTGATAAATTGTTAACTCCTAACCTTGCCAGTAAATCTCCGGCCCAACTCTGACGACTCGGTGCAACAACGGGTTGAGTTCCGGCTAATACTAAAACTGAACCCGGTGACGCGGAAAACTCCTCTGGAATAAAGCCCTGATAGCGGCTGACTAATGGTTCTGGATTAGCACCTATTTGGTCGGCAATCTCTAGGGTCAAACTCTCCAAATCCTCTAAGTTGTTTAACTCATAGCCGATAACAGGAATCCCTAATTCCTCAACTCGTGCTAAAATTTGTCCCTGCATTCCTGCTGCACCAATAACTAAATCTGGCTGAAGCTCAACTAGAGTTTCTAAATCAGGGGTTTGACCGGAACCAAGGGTTTCAATTTCTGCAAACTTTGAGTTTTTCTCTAATAACGAGGTTTGAGGAATCCCGACCAATTTCTTGTCATCTAAGGTGATGACAATATCAGCAGAAACTGACGAGAGAGCAATAACACGTTCTGCGGACTGTTGAGACTCTGGGCTAGAGGCATCTGATTCGACAGTAGTGCGAGAAATTGGCGTAGGATCAGAGCGATCGCCATTGCCGAAATCTGTGGACGCACAACCGGCTAGAGAAACTCCCAAACAGGCGATCGCCACCCACGTTAAGCCCAAATAATTTTTCAAAAAACCAAACATTTTAAAATCTCCAAACTAAGGATGCGCTAATCGAAGGATTCAATGAAATTATCAAAGCTGTTATAAAAACCCGTTAATCCCACATCAACGCGATCGCCCCCCGCCCGAAGTCCTAACTCGAAACTATTGCTGGTTTCGGCTTCTAAATCTGGGTTAGAAATGGTGCGATAACGGAAAAACCCGGAGGTTAGGTTTGTAAACCCACTATTAATTTCGTTATACAGCGGGGCGCGAAAGCCACGAGAGTAGCGACCATAGAGAAACAGATTGGGATTCGGTTGATAGCCAACGGCTAGACTCGGCGTTAGGGCATCGTCGGAGAAGTCTGTGGCTTCGGAACCGTTGGCGGCGAAAACAGGATCATCGGCTGGATTCAAACTGTAGTAGTCATAGCGCAATCCAGGAATCAGACTCCAACCACTGTCGCCAAAGGTGATCTCGTCTTGCACATAGACCCCTAAACGGAAGGTGTCCGTATCAGGAAAATCCTTGGTGGGGAAGGTATCCGGGGGAATCCTGCGAGTGCGTTCCCCGGTGATGAGATTTAACTGAGTGCGATCGCGGGGTCGTTCATTGCGGGTTGAGGAGATGTCGAACCCATAGGTGAGTTGGTGATTCGCCGTTCCTGTGGTGAAGTTGCTTTGGAGTTGAACATCTCCCCCCCAGACGCGATCGACAAATTCATTCTCAGTGTCCCGTTGAACAAAAATAACGACGCACTCGGTCCACCTCGCATCAGCAGGTGGGGGTCAA
>CAZXWM010000500.1:0-2218 GCA_964644215.1 uncultured Phormidium sp. | reverse complement strand
GCTAAGCCTTCGGCTCTAACGGGAGTCTTCTTTTGACATTTAAGATAAAATCCTAGTGGTCAGGCTCGCCTTGATCTTGGCCGTATTGATCCTGGCCGTATTGATCTTGGCCGTATTGATCTTGGCCTTATTGAAAGGGTCGCAGCCGAAAATAGGAGCTGAGGGGGATTTGGTAATACTCCATCAGGAGGGTGACAACGCAAGATCCGTGACAAAGAAAGGTTAATCCTGTCCAAATCAGGGGAAAGCTACTCCAGCCACTACCGGGAAGCGGCGGGAAGACATAGGCCGCTGTGGCAACGATCGCAGTGGGAATGAGGGTAAAGCCGATGGCGGCTACCCAGGTTTCGAGGCCAATTTCGACATCTTCACGGCCAGTCGGTTGCCAGCCTCGGCCAGTCCAACGCCAAGTGGGGGGAGGGGATTGGTCGATCGCCCGTAGGGAAATGCGATCGCGCTGAGGCTGATGTTGCACTTCAAACAGACGACCACAGTTGTCACAACCGACGGCCTCCATTAGCGTCAAGGGTGAGAGTTCTCCTCGACGACAAACCGGACAGGGACACTCTCCTCGGGAGGGATGTTGAGGCAGGGATGACATAGAAAATCCAAGGGGGCGATTGCGGTTTCCGCACGCTTCGCGATCGCGGACGTAGATCCATGATAGCGAGATCCACGATCGCGAGATCCACCGTGCCGTCGTTATGAGTTCAGGCGCTCGCCTCAGGATGTCTCTGCTGACTTTGATTCTAGCGTTTAGGCCGTTGCGGCACGCTCCCCGATTGGCGGCGATTCTGAATCTCAATCATCAGGGTGTCGAGTTGGGCGTGCAGATGCAGATATTTCACCTGATGATCGGCCTGATAGACCGATAACTTCAACTCAGATAGGGGTTTGAGGCTAGAGGCTTTGGATACAGTTGTCATATTAAAAAGAAATTAAGAATTTGCACCTAGAGAGGTTCGGGCAACATTGTACTCCAATGATTACGAAATGTTGCAAAAAATGTTGCAATTTAGGTAAAATAACAATAAACGACATATCTACTAAGACAATAATGGAAGTTAAACAATTTACTTAGCAAGTATTTTAGATTTTTTATTTGTCATATATTAACTGTCTGTAAATAGAGACAATCTCAAGTCCCCGGCGAGCGCCCGCCCCAGAGACCAGAACTCAGTCTCAGGCCGCCGTAGCATCAGCGACAATTTTGCTACAATTAGACGAGAATCAGGGCCGAATCTGAGGCGAAAATCGTCCGAACGACCCGGTCAGCCCCCTTTATTTGCCAACAACCATTGTGACGCTGAGTTTTTCGACCGCCAACGCCCCTCAACCCGAAACCGCTCCACAGCAGCGAGGCTGGCGCGGTTTGATCAATGCCTACCGTCCCCACTTGCCGGTGAGCGAGGCCACCCCAGTTATTACCCTCCATGAAGGGAACACCCCCCTGATTCCCGTCCCCACCATTGCCGCCGAAATTGGTAAAAAGGTCGAGGTTTTCGTCAAATACGACGGCTTGAACCCCACCGGTAGCTTCAAAGATCGCGGCATGACCCTGGCCATCTCCAAAGCCAAAGAAGAAGGCGCTAAAGCCGTCATCTGTGCCAGCACCGGCAACACCTCCGCCGCCGCCGCTGCCTACGCCAAACGGGGCGGCTTACGAGCCTTCGTCATCATCCCCGATGGCTATGTTGCCCTGGGGAAACTGGCTCAGGCCCTCGTCTATGGCGCCGAAATTCTCGCCATTAAAGGGAACTTCGATCGCGCCCTAGAAATCGTCCGCGAACTGGGAGACACCTACCCCGTCACCGTCGTCAACTCCATCAACCCCTATCGCCTCGAAGGGCAAAAAACCGCCGCCTTTGAAGTCGTCGATGCCCTCGGAAACGCCCCCGACTGGCTCTGTATCCCCGTCGGCAATGCCGGGAATATCACCGCCTACTGGATGGGATTCTGTCAGTACCAGCAATTAGGCCGGTGCGATCGCCTACCCAAGATGATGGGCTTCCAAGCCGCCGGTTCGGCCCCCCTCATCGAAGGCGCTCCCGTCAAAAATCCCGATACCGTCGCCACCGCCATCCGCATCGGCAACCCCGCCAACTGGCAAAAAGCCTTAACCGTCGAAAACGCCAGCCAAGGAGAATTTAACGCCGTCTCCGACGAAGAAATCCTCCACGCCTATCGTCTCCTAGGCCAAGAAGGCATCTTCTGTGAG
>CAZXWM010000499.1:0-2238 GCA_964644215.1 uncultured Phormidium sp. | reverse complement strand
GCCCAGTTACGGATAAACCTTCAACTAAAATAGACGGAGTATAACAAGAAGCCTGCCAACGGGCATCGCCTCCTAAACGGACCAGGTTTTGCAACGCCGTATAAACATTTCCTGAGACCATCGTATCTTTAATTCGTCCGAGAATTTGTCCGTTTTCGACCCGATATCCTAGGGAAACATTGATCGAAAAATCTCCAGAGAGTCCGCCGCCACTGCCGAGAATTTCATCGACGATGATGCCATGATCTAACTCAGCAATCAGATCCTCCAAAGACCCTGACCCCGGTTCAATCATCAGATTAAACAATCCGGGGGTGGGATAACTCGATAGTCCCGGACGAAACCCATTACCGGTGCTACCACTACCCATTAAACGACCAATCCGGCGATCGCAATAAAACAGTTGTAACACCCCATCCTTAACAAAAGTCAGGGGACGAGTAGGCGTTCCTTCATCATCAAAGGGACAACTATAAGGACCCAACTGAGGCTGTTGAGAGATGGTTAACCCCGGTGACAGGACCTGCTGATGCAGGCGAGAACCCCAGGGAGAGGCCTGTTCAAGCGCCTGTTTCCCATTTAGGGCCGCCTGGATGGTTCCCCACAGTAAATCAGCGGCTTTAGCGGTAAACAAGACCGGTAGCCGTCCACTCGGACACGAAACATTCTCTTTGGCCCAAGCCAGGCGTTGTAGAATTTCTTGAGTGATCTTAGAGGGATGGAGGCGATCGCGTTGGCTTTCCCCGTCGGAGACCGTGAGAAAATCATCGCCACGCACCCATTCCACCGCCACATCACTGCTTAGGGTAATGTCCGTATAAGAACAGTCCAGTCCAGCGGTATTGGCTAAGCGAGTTTGTTCATGGTCGCATTCCCAAGCCGCTGTACAGAGGGTTTCAGGATAAAGATCCCGGATTTGTCTGATACTTTCGCGGCCCCAACTCAAGAGTTGTTCGACGGAGACCGCTTGGCCCACATCGAGATTCGCCATCGGGTAGGGGTCTTGTAACTCTGGGGTTTGGGGGGGATTGAGGCGACTAATACCCAAGGCGCGCTGGACCATTTCCTGGGCGGAAACCTCCCCATAGGCTACCGCTAGTCCCGGTTGGCCGTTGCACCAAACCCGGAGACTGAGGCCTTCGGATTCGACACTTTCGAGTTGTTTGAGGCGGTTGGCTTCAAAATAGACCGGACGGGTGTGCGATCGCGATTGAAAGACCTCGGCCGCTTCAGCGCCTTGTTGTAAGGCTAAATCTAGGAGTTGTTCTATCATGACGGACGCGAGAGTCTTAGGGGGTTTAACTCTACCGTAGATTCAATTCCGGCAAAAGCCAAAATCCGGCGAAGGCTTCCACCTGCGGCGAGGACTGAACGGCTAAGAAATGCGCTCCTCCCGCCTTGTCTTTGCGCTCTTCAAAGGTTTTAGCATCCTTGACGCTGCTTTCATTGGTGAGATCGGCTAAGACCCAACTTGAGTCATCTTCGGTTTCCAAAATCAAGCGTGGTCGGGGATTGGGGACAAATTTGATAAAGCCAAGTTCCAATCCCGACATCCAGGCGGCGATGGGGAAAGCGCGGGGGGAGTAGATAACGATTCCGGGGATAACGCAATCGCCATCGAGGTTCAGCAGTTCAAGGGGGAACGATTCACCAAAATCAATCTTCCAATCGGGTAAATCCGCAAAATCAGCGGCGCTGAGGCTCACCATAGCCCATTTGTTGCCCTCTAAGGCGTCGGGGAGGGGACGAGGGGCCTGGATTTCATAGCGCACCGAGGGCGATCGCACGGCGGCTTCTTCATAATCGGGATCTTGAGGATAGACCGTCACCATGCGCTCCTCAAGCCATTGGGACAGGGCCAGGGTGCGCCGACTGACTTGAGCATCTAGCCCCATATCTTTACAGGCTTTGACGATCATATTGTTCATCTGTCGCCGAAAGAAGCGCACCTTGGTCGGGGGGGTGGGGGCTTCGGCCATGGCCTGGGCCAAAGCATCTTTTAACCAGGTTGAGTTAACGGTGCTGCTTGAGCAGTATTGGGAATAGCGAAATAGATCCGAGGGCGATCGCGAAACCGATAACGGACTTTCACAAATCAGGAGTTCCCAGCGTTTTTTTTGCGTGTCGTCCACCAAGGGACGGGAGTAGAAGTCGAGTTCCCAGACGGTTCCCATGCCAAATTTCTAAGTTGCCAAATTTCTAAGTGCCAAATTTTTAAGGTGCCACTGTTTCTATCAT
>CAZXWM010000498.1:0-2245 GCA_964644215.1 uncultured Phormidium sp. | reverse complement strand
AAAAGCGATAAAAAAATCCGCCGCTAACCTGAACACCAGTAAGGAGAAGCCTGATGGCTGTCGATACCAGCGAACAAGTGAAGGCGATCGCGCGTTACGTCCGCATGTCCCCCAAAAAAGTGCGTCGTGTCCTCGACCAAATTCGAGGCCGATCCTATCGAGAAGCACTGATTATCCTGGAGTTCATGCCCTATCGCGCCTGTGAGCCTGTACTGAAAGTCCTGCGCTCCGCCGTTGCCAACGCCGAGAACAACCTAGGACTCGACCCCCAAACCCTAGTGGTGAGCGAAGCCTTCGCCGACGAAGGCCCCGGACTAAAACGCTACCGCCCCCGCGCCCAGGGTCGCGCCTATGCCATTCGCCGACCCACCTGCCATATCACTGTGGCAGTTGCGCCTGACTACGAAGAAGACTAAAAGAGGACTCGACACTCGTGGGACAAAAGATTCACCCAACAGGTTTTCGCCTTGGGATTACCCAAGAGCACCGCTCACGGTGGTTTGCCGATAGCAAACGCTATCCCGAACTGCTGCGCGAAGACCGTTTAATTCGGGACTACATCAGTAAAAATCTCAATAACGCCGGCATTTCCGAAGTCCACATCGAGCGTAAAGCCGACCAAGTAGACCTCGAAATTCGTACCGCCCGCCCCGGTGTGGTCGTCGGTCGCGGTGGCAGTGGCATTGAGAGCCTACGGACCAACCTGCAAGCTCAAATCGGCGGTACCAACCGTCAAATCCGTATCAACGTCGTTGAAGTGGCCCGAGTTGACGCTGACTCTGGCTTGATTGCCGAATACATCGCCCAACAACTCGAACGTCGGGTCTCCTTCCGCCGAGTTGTCCGCCAAGCCATTCAACGGGCGCAACGGGCCGGCGTCGAAGGCATCAAAGTGCAAGTGTCCGGACGGCTCAACGGCGCAGAAATTGCCCGCACCGAATGGACCCGTGAAGGTCGAGTTCCCCTGCATACCCTGCGGGCTGACATCGACTATAGCTATCGCACCGCTCGTACCGTGTACGGCATCTTGGGCGTGAAAGTCTGGATTTTCAAAGGTGAAATCCTACCCGGACAAACCGATAAACCCGCTCCGAGCGCCCCTCAACCCCGGCGTCGCCAACAGCGTCGTCGCCAGTTTGAAGACCGTTCCAACGAAGGATAAACCTCACCCATTGCCTCGGCACTCGTGAAACCTATCCTGCACCTGTCCACCGTTTGATCCGTTGATCATGCTTAGTCCCAAACGTACTAAATTCCGCAAACAACATCGCGGGCGGATGCGCGGCTTAGCAACCCGTGGGAACACCGTTGATTTCGGTGATTTCGGACTCCAGGCCCTAGAACCCTCCTGGATTACCTCCCGCCAAATCGAAGCCAGCCGTCGTGCGATGACCCGCTACATCCGACGCGGGGGAAAAATCTGGATTCGTCTATTCCCCGATAAACCTGTAACCATGCGCCCTGCTGAAACCCGGATGGGTTCAGGTAAAGGGAACCCTGAATTTTGGGTCGCCGTGGTCAAACCTGGTCGCATGATGTTTGAAATCGCCGGGGTTCCCGAAGAAACCGCTCGGGAAGCAATGCGCTTGGCATCCTTTAAGTTGCCCATTAAGACCAAGTTTATCAAGCGCGAAGGAGAGTAAATTCACTATGGCTCTACCCCAAATCGAAGAAGTCCGCAACCTCTCGGCTGAACAACTCAATGAGCAGGTTCTTGAGGTTAAAAAACAACTGTTTGATCTGCGTTTACAGCAGGCCACCGGACAGTTGGAGAAAACCCACCAGTTTAAACACCTGCGCCATCGTTTGGCTCAACTGCTGACGGTTGAAGGGGAACTCAAGCGGCAGGCGGCGGCAGAGGCTGCGTCTCAAGTGACGCCCGAAGCCGAGGCTGAGGTTCCTACTCAGTCCACGCCGGGTGTTGAGACGACCGAAGCGGCCCCAGAGCCTTCTGAAGCTGCCGCTGAAGAAGCCACCACTGAAGAGGAGTAGGAGCAGTGAGTTCACTGTAACCCTTCACCCCCTGATACATCTCTCATCCCCATTTGTTATGGCAGTTAAAGAAAGAATTGGCATCGTCGTCAGCGACAAAATGGATAAAACCGTTGTTGTTGCTGTGGAAACTCGGGTTCCTCACCCCAAATATGGGAAAACGATGGTTCAGACTCGTCGCTATAAAGCCCACGACGAAAACAACGACTGCAACGAGGGCGATCGCGTCCGTATTCGTGAATCCCGCCCTCTG
>CAZXWM010000497.1:0-2268 GCA_964644215.1 uncultured Phormidium sp. | reverse complement strand
AAGCCGACGCTGTAATCTTTGATTCAGCGTTCGGTAGTTCACGGGTCAAACTTGAGGAGTTGGACGAGTTTGGCGGCTGCACCGCCGCAACCGCAGACTTGATAGAGCTTTTGCCGCATCTGCTGGAGTTGTTCGGGGTGATCCAATAACTCCAGAACCGCTTGCGCGATCGCCTCTGGGGGAAATCGTCCCAGAAATTCTGGCACAATCTGTTCTCCGGCCCAAATGTTGGCCCAGGCGAGGCGGGTTCCTCCGGGTTGTCGTTGTAGCCATTGCCAGGCCAGCCAGGTAAACAGCCTCGTCAAGCCATCGCCAACGCCGGGAAGATTGGCCAATAGCCCCGGAATCCCATCCCAGGCCCGCATCACATCGAGGCGATGGGTGGGGAGTAACACCAGCATCGGAACCCCTAAAGCCGCAAGTTCAGCGGTGTTCGCGCCGACTGTGGTTAGACAAACATCACAGCGTTTGAGCAATTCGTAGGCCGGGAACTCTTGGTAGAGATAAACTCGCACCCCTTTGGCGGTGAGGAGATAGGGGCGATCGCCTTCCCAGATAAGCTTGGCAGAGGTCCAGTTGAGGGCGTTGATGCTGCGGTTAAACTCAGGATTTGCGTATTGAGCCAGTTGCTCTAGGTCTAAACTGGGGGCAACGGGAAGGACAAAGTTCAGGTGGGGACGTTGTTGATGCAGAGACTCGGCAATGTTTAGGGTGAGGGGAACTCCGAGGCTGAGTTTGAGGGGTTTGGAACCGGGGAGAAGGCCGATATAGCGATCGCCGTCGTTCGTTGCGGCCATCGGCGATCGCGCCTCGGCGGTATCGGTCATCAGATTCCCCACCAGATGGAGTTTATGACGGTAGCGAGGAGGCGCTTTGGCCATCGCTTCAGCACTGGCCATGGCCAGGCGATCGACCCAGGCATACCATTGTCCCTGCCATTCGGCATAGACCACAACACGATAGCCCAAGCGCCGACCGATGAGAACGGGAAACAGGCGATCGCCTCCCAGGAATAACACAACCCCTGTCTCTCCCCAGTCCCAATTGGCGGCGGTTTGGCCGCGCAGTAGGAAGGGCCAGAAGTCTTTGGCCCCTTGGACGCGATCGACTCCAGGATATCCTGCCACAATCGCCGCTTCCCGTCCGCTGGCGTGAGGACAGGGCGACAACACCACCGACACCCTCGCCTCAGGCAATTGTCGGCCAATTTCGGCGACAACGGGACGCACCCAGGTGGTGACTTCGCCGGGGCCATTGGATAAAATCAGGATTTCAAGTGTAAAAGGCAAGAGGCAAGAGGCAAGAGGCAAAAGGCAAAAAACAGGGTATCCTCGCTTCGGGCAACTGGCAACAGGTTACAGACAAGCACCTAAATTACTGACACCATCCCCAAAGCCGTTGGAAACATAGCCGTTAAAGGGGGCGGTAATCTCGATCCATTGGCGGTCGTCGGAAGCGACAATGGGGCGGATGGGGAGGCGAACGCGAATTTCTTGATTCATCTCCACTCCACCCAGAATTGAGGCGTTCAAGGACGGGGCCTGGCGCACGGTGAGTCCTTCGTCGTGAATCACTCGACGACAGGAGTCGCTGTCTCTGGGACTGGAGTTGGTCATGGGGGCGGTATCCGAGGAACCCGGCGCATCCCAGAGAAAGGCTTGACAGCGATTGAGGTGACTGGTTCCGGGGGGACCGTTATCGACATAGCCCTCGGCTGGGAAACTCACCGCTAACCAGGTGTGGCCTTCGGGGCCGCGAATGGCCTCGGCGTTGGTGGCTAACCGTAGGCGTTCGTTGGGAGCCACGTTGGCGATCGCGCGGGAGTTGGGACTTGGATCTAAACGGATTGCGAGTCCGCGATCGAGGTTGGCCGACACTTGACGACAGAGGGGATCGACCTCTTGAGCGAATCTCAGGGGAGATGGGGACGAAGGAACCGCCAGACTATTGGAGCTTGCTGCTCCCAGGGCGAGGAAGACAACCGAGACAGAAGCAGCGAGTTTCACGATAAACAAGGCTCAACGACGGGTTAGGCAATCCTGTACGGCTCAATTCTACGCGCAACTGAGCGCGTTTCCAACTCAAATCTCCTGCTTCAGTCCCAACTCCCTCGGGGCGATCGCCGCAAGAACAGTTAAAAATTCTTAATAAAAATTCTCATCAAATCGATCTACTGTGATTAGAGTAGATTCAGGCGTTTTGTCTCTGTTGTGCGTCAGCACCCCCGGCTGAAGCACGGGGGCTTCGTGCCCTCCCCTTCAGGTAGCT
>CAZXWM010000496.1:0-2270 GCA_964644215.1 uncultured Phormidium sp. | reverse complement strand
CATGTTATCTCATCAATTGACAGGTTGCCTGGAAGAGTTTGAGTCCGGCGCGAACGTCGTCAACAGGACATGGACGAGAATCGCTACTTTGTACGTCATAAACCCAAAGAAGGTGGGGAGAATTTGCAACTGCTGAACTTGGGTGGCGATCACCATTAGCCCGATAAACAGTGCCATCCGTCCGTTCCCCAACCGAACCTTCGTCCGGCCGAGACGACCAACATCTCTCGCCATCATGCGTAAATAGACTGTGCCAACGATCGCCCCAATTAAATAATTTAAGGCCACATCACGAGAGTACAAAAACCAAAGCGAGGCAACGACCGCTCCAGAAATCGCTAATGTCACAAGGTACAATTGCTTCTGAAGCTGGAAATACTCCTCATCTGAGGATTGACTCTCCTCGGAAACGGCAACCGTTTCCGGTTGCACCGCAGGCGCAGAGACGCGAACCGGCTGGGACGAGGTCGGGGCAGTTGTGCGGCCGAACTCATCATCAGACCGACGAAAGCGAGGACCGGTCGTCAACGGCGTGAGGTTGTCTTGAAAACGTGGGTGCATAGTGCAAAAAACACCTACATCGAGGTCACGCCGTACCGATGGGTTCAACGACAGCCGATGAGGTTTAACTCAAAAGTCTTGATTCAAACCGTCATGGGATGCAATCGACCGTTTCGGGCTGACGAGAAGGAGCGTCTGGACTAATCCAAACCAGAAGCGATCATATCACGGTGCGGTACGCCAACCGCCCTAGAGTTTTAGTCGATTGCGATTTTTAAGTAGTCCTGGCTGGGGTCAGGAGTAGCAGTTGTTGCTGTTGGAGCGATCGCACCGCCGCGAGATCGAAGTCGAGGCGATCGCAGAGGTCGCCTACAGTTGTCTCATGACGCTCACAGGCCTGCATGAAAGCAAACTCCATCTGTGAGAGATCGACAATCTGATAATCGTAGTTAAACACCGATTGACTCGGCCAGCCTTGCAGACAAGGATGAATCTCCGGGATGGCTTGACGTAACGCTTCATCGCCTTGCCAATTCCACCGTTCGAGAGGAGGACGAGATAGGAAAAATTCGTAGTGAGTTAATTCTGGGTCGAGCAGTTCGACGAGGCGATAATAGTCCCGTTCGGGCAACTGCTGCGATCGCGCCAGTAACTCAGCATCAGAGCCAATCAAGCGTTCAATCTGCCAGTAGGCGGGGTTTGAGAAGCCGACAAACGAGAGTCCTGAGGCATCAATCAACTCAAATAGGGTTTTGATATTGTAATCGACCTCCTGAGGATGGAGATACATATCGGCGAAATTAGCATCGCGATGATTTTCCAGGGACCAGCGGCGTTTGTCTTCAACGACGAGGCGATTGCTGTCTGGGAGGGCCTGAAACAGTTGGCGGCCCAGGCGCACCCCCTCCTTAAAGTTGTCGCGATCGCCCCCTTGCAACAACGCCAACGCCTGCTGGGCCAAATAAATCTCCCGTCGTCCCAACTCCGCATAGACGAACACGTGCATCAAGCCTCCCGGTTTCAAGCGACTGGCTAAGGCTTGAATCCCGGCGATGGGGTCTGGGAGGTGATGTAGAACCCCAACACAGTTAATGTAGTCAAAATGGCTGTCGAGCTGGTCTACATCGTAGATACTCAGGTTTTGTAGCCTAACCCGCTGCGCTCGCGATCGCCGACAGCGTTCCCGGGCCACGTTGATGGCTTCATCACTTAAATCAATCCCCGTGACCTGGGCCTGGGGGTTAAGGTGAACCAGATATTCCGTCCCCACTCCCGTTCCGCAACCCGCATCGAGAATTTGCACATCATCCCGTTGCGGCTTGCGTCCCGTGCAGAAATTGTAGGCCGCCTGCCAATGCCACCGCCAGTTATAGCCGGGAGGGGGTTCATCGAGTAATGGTTCCGGGGGAAAAGGATACGTATTGTAAAGTTGGCGCACTGCCGCGCTAATCTGAGAGCTGTCTGTCATATACCAAATTTAAAAGTTGCTGAATCAGCCCACTCAAGCGGTAGGATTGGGGATCAGGAGGGCGATCGGCGATCGCTCAAACGTTACAAAACTTTGCGTTTTCTCATATAGAGACCCACGATCCTTTATCATGTCGCGGTAATTAGAATATTGACCGCCCGAGTTCGCCACCTGATTTTGACATACTTCTTAACAGTGCGAGCTTCATAAAACTAAAGTGTTTTAAGCCGGATCACAATACTAGGATAAGAAGAAGCCTTTGCCTCTCCCTTGTCCCTCCCCGGTATCCTGTCGTTCTTGT
>CAZXWM010000495.1:0-2271 GCA_964644215.1 uncultured Phormidium sp. | reverse complement strand
AGAGTGGTTAGGAGGATGAAGATGGCGACGCTGAGGATGATGGAGAAGGCGTAGAACTGCGATCGCCCGTTGGTGTTGTATTTGAGACTTTCGCCGCCGAGGACTGTGGCAAAGCCGACCAAGTTCACTGCCCCATCGACGATGTAGCGGTCTAACCAATAGACGGCTTTCGAGATGCGCTCGACGGCAAAAATGATGGTTCCCTTGTAGAGTTGCAGCGTATAAAAGTCATAGGCAAAGAAATCCTGAATGGCTTGGGAGCTGAGTTTGACCGGTTTTTTCCAGTTGGGGTTGAGATAGACGACAGAGCCTAAACCAATTCCCACTAGACTCGACCAAGTGAGCAAAACCGCCAGAGAACGATTCACTGTGGCCCAATCGGGGAGAAGCTGCCAGTGAGCTAACAGTAGGGGAATATGTAGAGTGACTCCAGCCAGGAGGGTCATGGGCAGAACCAGTAACCATAAGCCTTCCGAGGAACGACGGGTAAAATCGGTCAATTCCCCGGCAAACATCCGTCCAAAGAGGCGAGTCACACTGAAGGCGACGATGGCGTTGACAGCTAAGACCACCGCAAACAGTCCGGGACGACTGTCCCAAAGGGTATCGGCAATTTGCACCAAGGACCAAAAGCCACCAAAGGGGGGCAGGGCCACGAGGGAAACGCCACCGAGGATGAGGCAAAGTCCAGAAATAGGACGACGAGACCAGAGGCCGCCGTACTGGGTTAGGTCTTGGCTGATGTTGTTGAGAACAATCCCCCCGGTACTCATAATCAGCAGGCCCATGGCTAGGGCGTAGGTGAGAAGTAAGACGAGAGCCGATTGAGTCGCACCAATCCCGACAGCGATGAAGACAATGCCGAGATAGGCACTGGTGAGATAGGACAAGACTCGTTTGACGTCGATTTGGGCTATGGAAATGAGGCTAGTGCCGACGGCGGTGGCGGCCCCAATCGCGAAGACGACGCTGGTGCCGAAGGGGGAGAGGGCGATAATCGGTTGGACTTTGATGAGAATCCAGGCCCCGGTGGAGACGACTAGGGTATTACGGAGGATGGTGGCGGGATAGGGACCTTCCATGGCTTCATCGAGCCAGAGATGCAGGGGAAATTGGGCACATTTGGCGATCGGACCGGCAACTAGGGCTAGGGCCAGGAGGGTGGAGACGGTGGGGTCGAGTTCCACGGTTTCGGCCCAGAGGGCCAGTTCTGTGAAGTTCCAGGTTCCTGAGAGGGGCAGGAGGGCGACGACGGCCATGAGTAGAATTAGGTCGCCGATTCGTTTGGTGAGGAAGGCATCGCGGGCGCCGGTGACGACGAGGGATTGGTTGTACCAGATACCGACGATGAGATAGGTGCCGAGGGTGAGAATTTCTAGGATGACGTAGCTGAAGAAGAGGGAGTTACAAAGCACCAGCAGGCACATTCCCGCCTCAAACAGTCCCATGAGAGAGTAGACTCTGGCCCAGCCCCAGTCCATTTCTAGGTAGGCGATCGCATAGATTTGGGCCAGGAAGTTCAAGCCAGTAATGAGTACGCAAGCCCCTAGTGCTACGGTAGAGACTTCTAAATCCAGGTTAATTACTAATCCGGGAGCATTCAGCCACTCAAAGGAGAGGGCATAGGGGGGCTGATTCCAGGTGTCGATCAGGGTGGTCAGACTATGTACGAACGCGAGGAAGGTCATGACGGCGTTGACATATCCAGCGGGACGCGGACCTGTTCGGCGAATGAATCCGGGAGACCAAGGGAGGGCAAGTCCCGCGCCGATGAGGGTATAACAGGGAATGAGCCAGACGGTCTGGCTGAGAAAATCAAGCATAGGAACGTAACCTCAAGGTTTGGGGCTAGGAATCCCACCTCTCGGGGGGTAAACCGATGACATTTTAGAAAAATTTAATGGTTTTATCATAGACAAAATTCAATGGTTTGTCTATTTCTATAGAGATAAACAAATGATGCTTTATATAAAAAAATCTTATACAAAAAGCCGATGAGTCTGGTTCGGGCGGGAGTTGGGATAGGAATAGAGGAATGCTTGAGGGGTTTAGGGATACTGCCGAGGCGATCGTTGTCTCTGGTACGGGAATGGAAGCTAAAGCCGCCTTTTTGTGATAAGTTATTATTATGTTTTTTCTGGGTAAACCACCTTGACATCAGTCCAGGTTTCAGGGTTGAAGTTGGCAGTGATGATGCTATTCAGTTCCCTAAGTTGGGGTGGATTAAATGGCGACAGTCAAGACCCATTCCTGAGGGATTTGAGGTCAAGC
>CAZXWM010000494.1:0-2279 GCA_964644215.1 uncultured Phormidium sp. | reverse complement strand
AAGAGGCAACAGTAGGGTTTGTTTCGATATCGTGGGGGCGAAAAATTTTTCGCCCCTACCACAATTTTTTCTAAAAGCGTTCGCGGATAATAAAGATAAGGAGAGATTTCAGGAAAAAGAAGGCTGATAAGCCGGAAATGCCAAAGGCAATAAAAGCTGCAATTGGGTAAGTTCCTGAGAGAAAAACAGCACCGGAAAGAACAGCAAATCCTGTGATGCAGGCATAGACTAACACCGTCAACATGAGTTGAATCCGCTGCATTTGTCGCTCAATTTCTGGCGAGTTGGTGCGAAATTGAAACTCACCTCGTTCGAGTCGTCCCTCAAGTTCTCGTAGCAATACTTCTGCCCGACTGGGGCGATTAAAGCGTTGATTGATAAAGCCTTTGGCTTGACGGGTAATCTCACCAAATACCTGTCCTCGCCCACTTTGATTCTCCACTACTAAGGTTTTAACAAAGGGTTTGGCGCAACCAATTAAGCTATATTGACTGTCTAAGGTGCGGGCAATCCCATCGAGGGTTCCTAGGGCTTTTAAGACAAAGGTCATTTGGGCGGGAAGCCGGAACGGTTGCTGTTCAAACATGGTGTAAAGTTCCCGTTTGAGTTCCCCAAATTCTTGAAATTCAATGGGGCGATCGCGAAAGCGATCTAAGGCAAATTGCACTAGATTTCGCACGGGAGTCATGTCTGAGAGTTCTTCAACTAATCCCATAGAAATAAGCGTTTCGAGGACTTCATCGGTGTCTTTCCGTAAGACAGCAAAGAAACTTCGGGTCATTTCGGATTGATTTAGGGAGTTAATCTCGGACATCATGCCAAAGTCATAGAAAATAATCTGTCCTTCTGGGGTGACAGCCATATTTCCGGGATGGGGATCGGTATGAAAAAAGCCATCAATTAACAGTTGTTTGAGATAGCAACCAATTCCCATAACGTTGAGTTCCCGGAGATTGATACCAATCGATTCTAAGGTCTCTTTGTCATTGATTTTAATGCCGGGTAGATATTCAAGGCTTAGGACTTTTGAGGTGGTATAACGCCAATAGACTTTCGGAACTAAGATGGTTTCTGACTCCTGAAAGTTACTCCGAAAGCGCTCGGCATTTTTGCCTTCATGAATATAGTCGATTTCTTCGTAGATATAAGTCCTAAATTCATTGTAAATCGATTCTAGGTCATATTTGCGCGTCCAATGAAAGAAACGCTCGGCTAAAACAACCTGCTGATAAAGAACTTGGAAGTCCAAATTAAAGAGTTTTTCTAAACCGGGTCGTTGCACTTTTACGACCACATCTTCTCCGGTGTGGAGACGAGCTTTATGAACTTGCCCTAAACTGGCCGCTGCAATGGGATGATAATCAAAATCGCGATAGAGGCTATGGAGAGAATTTTTGAGTTCTTTCTCAATCAGGGCGATCGCCTCATCCGAAGAAAAGGGCGGAACTTTATCTTGCAGTTGTGAGAGAGCGCGGATATATTCGATGGGTAACAAGTCCGCGCGCGTCGAGAGGGCCTGACCAATTTTAATAAAGGTTGGCCCCAAATCCAGGAGTGTATTCACCAACCACTGGGCGCGACGTTGACGATGTTTAGAATTGCGTTTTCCTCGCAGGCGATCGCAGCCGAGAAACCACAATAGCTTCGCCGTAGCCGCAAAAATTTCCACCTGACGGGCGAACAGGGAGCCTCGGGTGCGTTGCCAACGCAAGGGTTTCGGAGATGCTTTGACTAACATAGACGGGGATCTAGCGAGGGGATAGATGGATGGAAACGGCTCAGACCACTGAGGGTTCTATTTCTCGCCAACGGTTCCTTAAAAACGGGTTGCACTATAGGAAGTTTAGGCTAAAACAGCAGACATTAAACCAGCAAAACAGCCAAGTTGGGCGAACGTCCTCATCAGCTTCGCCTCATCGAGTCAAGGGGATGAACGCATCCTGATAGGATAAAGGGCGTTGTTGATGTCAAATTGCGCCCAATTGCTGTGAAGGTTTATTGTTATCACACCCCCGAACTTACCCCGATTGAACCAATCCCCGCCTGTGCGGTAGCGATCGATGTTCTCCGGGCCACCACCACCATCGCCACGGTTCTCGCTGCTGGGGCCGAAGCGGTGCAAGCATTCAGCGATATCGACAAACTCATGGCGGTTAGCGACGGCTGGGACCCCTCAAAACGCTTACGAGCGGGGGAACGAGGCGGTGCTAAGGTTGAGGGCTGTGATTTTGGCAATTCCCCCCTGGAATACGAGCGCGATCGCGTCTTCGGCTGTCGTC
>CAZXWM010000493.1:0-2280 GCA_964644215.1 uncultured Phormidium sp. | reverse complement strand
GTTTATACTTTCATTTTAGTATCTAATTTTAAAATTGTCAAGCTTTGCGGCGATATTGTCCGAGCCTGATTCGAGGGGAGTCTGGTGAACGACCCAACGGTAATGTCTAATGGGGTATCGTCTGGGTCTTCTGGTGGGTCTTCTGGCGGAGGTTGGTCAATGGCTGTCCCGGTGAGGGTGAAGAGAGGACAGGGTAGAGTATTCCCTGCCATTTAGAGTTGGACGTCGGGAGATTCTTGGAAGTTGCGAAGCCAGTTTTCATCCAAGCCATACCATTTCGCCAAAAGACCACTTTGAGTAATCTTCAAACACTCTTTACGGGAATACTCGGGTTTCCATGTTCCTAAAATATTTCCATCAAAGTGTATTCTCAAGTTATAGCCATCAGCATCAGTATCAGCATCAGTAGATGAAAGGCAATTGTATAGTTCATCTCTCCAACTCAATGGATGATGAGTCCGATAGAAACCTGAGGGATTTTGAATCCAAGTTGCGGTGCAAGAAATAATGAGTATCAGAAGAGAGAGTCCTTTGATTAAGGCGGGTTTTAGGCGAGAGATACTTGGTGACGGGATAGCATAAATTGTCATCAGAAAAATAGACAGAAAAATATAAGGGAAGAAGAAATATCGAGGTCCGGCTAGGAATGGATGAATTTCCAGATTTGTCCTTAAGAAGGATGCTAGGATTGTACTTAAAACCGCCCAAAAAGCGATTGATGTATTGAAAAATTCCTGTTTTCTTGAAATCAACATATTATAGAGAGCAAAGCAACCGACCATTAGCAAAGCTAGACTCAATGTATAGGATACAAAGTTTGGTCTTGAAAAGAAGCTATTGTAGGTAATATAAGTCCCGATAAATTGAGGTAAGGCCATGTAAAACTTAGAAACATCCATTTTCTCGCCGACCTGACTCAGGGAGAAATACATCTGAACCGCAGACAGTGCAGACCATAAACCTAAAATTATATAGTTAAACCTAGCTCGTGTAATATAGGCTTTTATTATCATAGCGGGTATGAGTAGAATAGATATTGGTGAGCCAAGACAGCCTAAACTAGTCGAGCCTATAATCATAAATTTGGATGTTTTGCTTTTGGCTTTTGATGAGGAAAGTAAAGGAACTAGAAGCAACAACGATGTCCACCAAAATATGTAGAGGGGTGTTGAAAAAACCTCAGGGTCATAAGGAAGTAAGGCGATGATAATCGGCAAATACTCCTTATTGGGTAATTCAATCAGACTCGATGTAAGAATTACCATTACTAAAATGGTGATGATTATCGTTAGTAAATAGGCAATTTCAGGATAAAACAAGCCGGAAACTGATAAGCTGAGGAGGGTGAGGATTTTAGAAGGAATAATTAGATAGCCGCTAACGGGTATTAGTAAACTTGACCAGCCATGTTCAATGGCTTGTGGAATATTAAACACTCCATCCTCATTCCAAACCGAAGGATAAAGAGCATCGGCTGGTCTTCTAAGAAGATATAAAACTGTGAAAATTATCAGGTTTATAATTCGAACTTTCTGCCACTTAGCTGTTTTTGAATTGATAGTCATTAGGAGAGAATACAGAGTAAAGAAGGGTCTTCTGGATTAGGGTAATAAGGACAAGTTATGGCAACTTATATCCCTTACCGTAGAGGCGATCGCCGTTCGCCCCTACAATTTGGTGTACCATGCAATAAATTGATAACATCATATATCCTGAAGATGCTAAACGTTCTAAGTTGTGAAGACAATCGGGTCTATCCATTAAGCCGAGTCGGTAGCATTAGATAACATGAGACAAGAGAAAAAAAGTGGAGGCAGATTTTATCCTACATCCTACATCCTACATCCTACATCCTACAGGTTGACAAGTCACCGACGCGGTTCACAGTCATAACCTTTCACTGTTGGCCTCAAGGGAGGGGGACGGAAATAAATTGACTTAAAAATCAACAATCTGGATATAAAAAAGCCGGCGTGATGCCGACCCAGTGAAAACCAACCAAAACCAATCACGTTGGCTCATAAACCATGAGAAAACCTCTCATTGTCCCTGCGGGATCTGAAAGAATCTCAGTGAGCCAAGGCGATTGTAACAAAGATTACCGACTTTTCGTCACAAAAGTTCAAAATTTGCCAAATTTAGCGTTAGCGGACGAACTGTGGCATGACTTCAGCGGCGGTAAAGAGTCCGTGGATGCCGCGACGGTGGAGAGTTGCACCGGCTTTGAGGTAGCCGAAGGCGGGACCGCAGACGTTGGCGGCCATGCTGGTGTCGTCGCCG
>CAZXWM010000492.1:0-2300 GCA_964644215.1 uncultured Phormidium sp. | reverse complement strand
ATCAAGGCTGAAAGAGCCGGGTTGTCTAGGATTACCAAAATACACAGTAATCAGTCTTCAAGACTTGGCGGTAGGGCATTCCGTCAATAAAGCTCAGGTAACGTCCAAGGCAATAGCCTCGAGTCACTGAGAAGCCCGCGCTCTATACGTTAGTATGAGCGTCGGGAGTATGTCACCTAACCCTAACTTAGTCAAAGACAAAAAAGGAGACTCCCTCAACTGGGGAATCTCCTTTTTTCTGGGACATTAACTCTCAGAGGCTTGGGGGAGTCGCGCCAGGGCCGATTGATTCACCTCGATTTGGAAGTCATTTTCATCGCCATCCGACTGCGATCGCCGCACCTGACCGACGTAGAGTGGCTCCGTCACCCCCGCTTCTGGATGCAGAAGCACTCGACCACGAATTAAGAGGTTTTGCCCCATGCGCCCCGGTGAGAACTGGTTAATGGCCGATTGACGCAGCGTGGCCTCAAGTTGACTTTCGTTGATGTCATTGGGAAGTTTAATCACCACCTGTCCGGCACCATTGTCATAGACGACATTATAAGGAACAGAGCCAGGAACAACGGTTGTGGTAATCGGAAACAGACTCAGGGAGAACAATCCCACGGTTAGTACGGCCATAAAGCCGGTGATGCCCACCAGTCGAAAGCGAATGCCCCATTGCAAGATAAAGGCCAGTAGAGCTAAAACCGCAAACAGGCCCGTGAAACCTAACGACCAAAGGGTCGTCTGCAAAAAGTCCGCCGGAGTCAGAAAAGCTAAGGAGAGTTGGGAATACATCACATCGATAAGGGTGTAGTTGCATGGCCAGGAGACCCCTGGCAGAAGTTAAGTGACCTCCTCCTAGATTACCTTGAATCCATGGCCAACGCTTCCCTAGGTTGAAACCCTGGCCCAATCCCTGCCTCAGCGCGGTTTGA
This sequence comes from uncultured Phormidium sp., assembly GCA_964644215.1. GTDB lineage: Bacteria > Cyanobacteriota > Cyanobacteriia > Cyanobacteriales > Geitlerinemataceae > Sodalinema. Next base: position 1,377 of record CAZXWM010000492.1, on the reverse strand, counting down.
CCCTGACTCCAGTCCCAGAATTGACCCTCGCTTTGTAACGGAATATTACAGTTATGCCGTCAAACCAGCAATACGTCTTGACAGTCCCGGAAAAAGTCTTTAGAGTGTTGAACATACCTGGGTCGAACAACCCGAAATCAAATGCAAGACAAACAGAAAGTAACCTTATATCTATCGTCCGAACTGCACCGCCAACTCAAAATTAGAGCGGCGGTTGACGGGGAACCCATGTCAGCCCTAGCTCAAAAGGCACTCGTATTTTTTCTCGAACATCCTGAAGTGGTTGATAGCTTAGACGCTGTATCGGGCCATGCCCATCAAGTCTATAGTTGTCCGAGCTGTGAAACACAGACGGTCGTCCGAGATGGAGAACTGGTTGCCGTTGGGCACAGTTCTGAAGCGCTCGAAGGTGATTTGGTTGAACAGGTCAACGCCGGCCTGGAGCAGTCTTCTGAATCTGAAGAAGATTTAGTGACCTGCTAAAATCCCAGCCAACTCCCCGAGGTGAGCATCTCACCTTGAGTCTGTTAATCCGTATTTGCTCCGTTCACATTGGTCGATGGTTATGAAAGAAGAGCTAAACATTCTCATCCAAGCTCAATACCCTTTAATATACCTCGTGACCTTTGAGGAGGAGCGATCTGAACAGGCGATCGAGGTGATTGCACAGTCGGTTAAACCGCAGCGTCGGGTCTTTACCTGGACATCGACCAAAGGATTGATTGATTACAGTCAATCCGGTGGGGCAAATCCTCACAACACCCTATCCCCAGAAGCCGCGTTAGATTGGGTCATTCGCCATAAAGAACCAGGGGTTTATATCTTCAAAGATTTACATCCCTTTCTCGAAAATCCCAACGTGACTCGTGCCATTCGCGATGCGATCGCCTACTTCCGAGGCACTGATAAAACCATTATCCTCATGTCGCCACTTCAGACGGTGCCGGTTGAGTTGGAAAAGGAAGTCGTCGTCTTAGACTTTCCCCTTCCCGATCTCAAAGAACTCAACCGAGTCCTATCTCGACAGTTGGCAGACTCTCGGAATAAGCGCATCAGCACCGAAGCCCGCGAAAAGCTGCTCAAAGCCGCCTTAGGACTCACCAAGGACGAAGCTGAGAAAGTCTATCGCAAAGCACAAGTCACCGCCAACCGTCTGACGGAAAGCGAAGTTGACATTGTGCTATCGGAGAAAAAACAACTCATCCGGCGCAATGGCATCCTAGAATACATTGACGAGGATGAAACCATTGACTCGGTGGGCGGTCTTGAGGAACTCAAACGCTGGCTCTTTCAACGCTCCGACGCCTTTACCGAAAAGGCTCGGGACTACGGCTTACCTCAGCCGAAGGGGATGCTAATTCTAGGGGTTCCCGGTTG
>CAZXWM010000491.1:0-2326 GCA_964644215.1 uncultured Phormidium sp. | reverse complement strand
TGGGGAAGTTTTCGATCGCCCTAAGGGTCTGAATCCCATAGTAGGCGTTGGCGGGGATCTGGCGATCGCCCATGGAGTCGGTTTCGATGCGATACTCTGTCATCTGGCTTGGGTTGGACTTGCGTTGGGCTTGCGTTATGGGAGGCTTGGGATTATTTTGCCATGTTGCTGGGCGATCGCAAGGGCGATAATGGAGAGATAGGGCCAGCCAAGTGAAGTTTCATCATCTCTGGAGTTTAGATCAATGGTACAGGTTCAACCCCGATTGTTTGAGAGTTTCGAGGACTATCTCGTTTATAGTGAGTCCCTAGAAGGCTTCTATGAGTTGTATAACGGTCAGTTAGTCAAGATGCCCCCCGAATCTGGTGTAAATGTTCAAATTGCCAATCGTCTCCTCCTCCACTTTGCCGGCTTAGTTGGTATTGATCGAGTCCGTGGCCAAGGGTTAGAGATTGAAGTCCAGGGAGAACCGAGAAATCGCTATCCCGATTTGACAATTCTGCGGGAAGAACATATTGAACAACTGGCCCGACGGAATACGGTGCGGTTGTCGATGAATCCGCCGTTGTTGGTGGTTGAAGTTGTCAGTCCGGGAGAGGTTCAACGACAGCGAGATTATGTGGCAAAACGTTTTCAATATCAAAGTTGTGCTATCCCGGAATATTGGCTGATTGACCCAGAATCTGAAACTGTTTTGGTTTTAGGGTTACGAGAGGGATTTTATCAAGAGATCGGAACATTTTTGGGGGATACTCCTATTCAATCTCTCACGATGACTGACCTAGAGTTAACGGCAGCTCAAGTTTTTTTAGGCTAATTCCTCAGAAGCTGTCTGAGGCAGACCATTTGCATGAATCACGATAACAATGACTTTAGATGATAGTCGATTAACACCGTATCTCGAAGCCCGCTGGGAAAATTATTGGCTTTGCTATAAGGAGGGAAAGCGTTTTTTTGATCGGGAACATTATACTGCCGCGTTAGCCTGTTTTGATCGGGCGGTTTTGGCTCGACCTCATGATTACTGGGCGCTCTATCATCGTGCTAATACCTTGGTGGAACTGGGAGAGTTTGAGCGGGCAATTGAGAGTTTTAATAAAGCTTTAGATGAACGTCCTAAGGACTATTGGGCGTGGTATAATCTGGGGATTATTTTGGCGGAAGAGATGGGTGAGTTTGAGCAGGCGATCGCCAGTTTTGATAAAGCCCTACGCCTGCGTCCTCACGATTACTGGGCTTGGTTTCGGCGTGGGGATGCCTTGCGCTATTTACAAGAATATCCCGCCGCATTGTCCTGTTATGAAGAAGCGTTAGATAATCGACCCAGTGATTTTTGGAGTTGGTTTCGTAAAGGGGATTGCTTACGATATTTAGGGCAATTTGAAGATGCAGAAACTGCCTATCGAGAAGCCTTGAAAAGCGAACCCGATGATTTTGATACCCGCTATAAGTTGGCAGAATTGTATCGTCTTCAGGGAGATTATCGCTCGGCGATCGCCCAATATGATGCCTGTTTAGACCTAGAACCTGAAGACACCTATAGTTGGTATAATCAAGCTTGTTGTGCGGTCTTAGATGATGATTTAGATGGGGCGATGCTGTCTTTGGAGAAGGCGGTGGAGTTGGCCCCAGAAATTTATGTCCCCCTAGCCATGGATGACCTGGAGTTAAAACCTCTTTGGAAACGGTCGGATTTTCATCGATTGATGCAGTTTGTGCGGCGAAATGTGCGAGGTTTAGAGGGAATTGACAAGGGGCGATCGCGGCGATTGTAATTTGTGTGATTTTTCATGAAATCCCCCCCCAATTCAAGATTTATAAGCTATACTAGATATAGCCATAATACAACTCGGCAAAAAATAGTATTTAATTAAGCGGGATTACTGATTGTGCAGACCTATTTTCAATCATCTTCCTTCAATTAAATTGCCGTTCCTGAAAGTCGGAGAAAACGCCATGATTTCCCAAACACAACAACAGCCGACGACCCCAAAACAACAAACCATCCATTACCCCGACAGCGACGGACAGCCCATGGCCGATAATACACTTCAGTTTCGCTGGATTGTCATCATCAAAGAGAACTTGGACTTAATCTTCGCCGATGACCCCAATGTTTTCGTCGCCGGGGACTTACTCTGGTATCCCGTAGAAGGAAATAATCGCATCCGTCGCGCCCCTGATGCGATGGTAGTATTTGGCCGGCCCAAGGGCGATCGCGGGTCCTATAAACAATGGTGTGAAGACAATATCCCGCCGCAAGTCGTCTTGGAAATCCTCTCACCGGGAAACACCCTCAAAGAGATGGCCCAGAAACAGAAGTTCT
>CAZXWM010000490.1:0-2332 GCA_964644215.1 uncultured Phormidium sp. | reverse complement strand
TGAGATTTGTCAAGACCTGAATCAATAAATCTCCATCAGCCCAAACCTGGCATTGTTGTAGGGTCTCGGTCATAGGGGCAATTTCGAGGTCAATGTCATCCTGCTCAGCCATGGCCCGCATGGTGTCTAAGCTTTGTTGCAGCAAATCGAGCAAGCGATGCTGTTGACGGTGCAGTTCGACTCGTCCCGACTCGAGACGCTGGAAATCCAAAAGATCGTCAATTAAGCGGCGTAGGCGATTGGTATTGCTCAGCGCAATCGAGACGAGATGTTGTCCCTTCGCTGAGAGGGGGCCAAGCTTACCGCTATTGAGTAAGCCTAAAGCGACCTGCATGGGGGTCAACGGGGTTCTCAACTCATGACTCACCATGGAGAGAAACTCATTTTTGAGGGTTTCCATGGCCAGGCGATCGCTAATATCCTTAAACGTCAACACGGCCCCGAGATGTTGCTCATTATTTAAGACAATCGGTGTACAAATATAATCGACGGGAAAACTCGACCCATCCAAACGGCGGAATTGGGCCTGATGAATCGAGGGGGAGGTTTCAACTGGGGAGGACTCTTGCAGTTGACAGACCTGAGTTTGCCAAATCTCTTGCCAAAAGGGGGACGGCCCCGCCTCAGGGTGCAGCGTCTGGTTAGGGGACTGGGAGGGGTCAATCAGGTCATATAACGACAAGCCAATAATCTCCGTGACGCGATCGCTCCCCAACATCCTGGCCGCCGTGGGATTACAAAAGATAATTTCTTGACGTAAATTAATCTCACAAATCCCCTCACCTGCTGCATTCAAAATCAACTCATAGCGGTGACGCAACCGTTCTAGGGCCGCCTGATACTGTTTGCGCTCATGGATATCCGCCGCCGCACAGATAATATACCTAGGCTCGTCCCCCTCAACCACCACCTGGGCCGTCACTTGCGCCCAGCGCCAGGACCCATCCCGTCGCCGTTGTCGTTTCTCCATCGAACAGCTATCGAGGGTTCCTAACTGCATCTGTTGCAACGACTCTAAAGACTGGGGTACGTCATCGGGGTGAAGAATATCGCCGAGATTGAGCTGTAACAACTCCTCCGGGTCATAGCCAAGGAGTTGACCATAGCGACGATTCACCCGCAAAAAATTGCCCTGAAAGTCCAGTTGCGCAATACCAACAGCCGCCTGTTCAAAGGTGACGCGGAAGCGCTCCTCACTATCGCGTAGGGCCTGTTCAACGCGACGGCGATCGCAGTAGTTATAGATAATTTCCCCCACAACCCGCAACAATCGTGCCTCCTCATCAGACCAATGGCGAGAACTTGAGCAGGTCATACTGACCCCTAAACAGCCCCAAAGTCGTCCCAAGCGATCTCGAATGGGAACCTCTAGGATCGATTGCATACCCATTTTTTGAAAGAGTTGGCGTTCTGTAGAAGCCTGCTGCGGAAGTTCATCGACTTGTCGTAACAAAAAATGGGGATTCTGTTGCAGTTGCTGCAACCACCAACTGATTTTATTTAAGGGGATGTTCTGCACCTGGTCGAAAAACAAGGGAACCGTCTCTTCGGCCCATTCACCAATCCAGGAGGCGTCGTTCGTTGTCCAATCCAGGTGCGTGATGTGAACCCGATTGGCGTTGAGCGATCGCCCAATCAACCGCAGTAAATCAGTCCAATCCACCGCCTCATTGCTGGTTAAACTACTCGAAAACCGAGCCAAGGCTGTTTCAAAGTTTAATTGTTGTTGCAGCCGCTGTTCGGCCCGTTTGCGATCGCTAACATCCTGAACAATCGCCAAAAAACAACCGCCCAACTGCCCCTGTTTGGGAAACGATGACAGATTCAACTGTACCCACACCACTGATCCATCAGCTCGCTGATAACACTGTTCCCGCTCCGGTTTGTGCAAAACTCGTTCCAAGCCCAAATCATCAAGTAAGATAGTCGGTAAACTGTCACCTAAGATCTTGCTCAGGGTAAGATTTCGCTGGCAAATCTTACCCTGAGCATCTAAAATCGCCATTCCCACCGCGGCTTGTTCAAACATCGCTCGCCAGCGAGTTTCATTTTGTTGCACCTGGGTATAAAGATTCGCTTGACCAATGGCAATGCTAACTTGATCGGCCAGTTGGCCTAACATCTCGACCTCCCAATCGAGCCAATGGCGGCGGTAGGAGCATTGATGAGCAATTAATAACCCCCAAAGGTTAGCATTTCGTGCCGAGGTATGAAGAATGGGAATCACCACCTGAGAGCGCACTTGCATCACCCCTAACTGACTGATACAGGTTCCTGCATCACAGTGAAGATTCGGTTCAACCATCACTCGTGCTTGTCCATTCGCATAGGC
>CAZXWM010000489.1:0-2338 GCA_964644215.1 uncultured Phormidium sp. | reverse complement strand
GGCAGGTTGGGGGTGGGAAGTGATGGGGTGGTGGGGTGGTGGGGTGATAGGGGGCAGTTTGGTGGCGGCAGGGGTGTTTTTAGTAACCGGCTTATTGCCGCTGGCGGGTTGCATCTCGCTGAGGGCCAGGAGGGTGGCCAGGCTCACGGTGCTGGCTAGGCAGCAAGAACACCGAAATAGCTGGATTGCAGGGGATAATGACATGATTCAGACTCCTCACACAGGTGGCTAACCGACTAGGTAAATGAAAGTAGATCGCATTAGTACGAGAATAGGGGAGGTTAACCCTGGTTGCGAATCCGAGCCGGAATTTTTGTGAATCCCAGCGGGAGATTTTATGATCGATCGCCATTTTTTGCCCACGCGGGAAGAGTCAGTTCTCTCCAGGCAAACTAGAATTAGAGGATAGTGCGGCAGGCTATGGCTATGATGTCTCTGACTCTAGAACTTCAATCGGCAGACATTGAACTGAGTGATGAGCAGTTTTATCGCCTCTGCCAGGCCAATCGCGATTTGCGGCTGGAGCGCACTGCTGAGAGAAAGTTGGTCATTATGCCGCCCACAGGCTGGGAAACGGGGAATCGGAACTCAAGATTAGTGCAGCGGTTGGGAAACTGGGCCGATGTGGATGGAACTGGACTGGTTTTTGATTCTTCGACAGGCTTTCGGCTCCCCAATGGAGCAATTCGATCGCCGGATGCCGCTTGGGTTAAACGCGATAGATTGGCGGCACTGAACCCCGACCCAGACAAGTTTTTGCCCCTCTGTCCCGACTTTGCCATTGAACTGCGTTCGTCTAGCGACCAGCTAGTTGATATCCAGGCCAAAATGCAGGAATATCTGGAAAATGGTCTCCAGCTCGGTTGGCTGATTAATCCTCAAGCGCAACAGGTGGAGATTTATCGACCTAATCAAGCCGTTGACATCCTGAATGCACCACTAGAACTCTCCGCAGACCCCATCCTCCCAGGGTTTCGGTTAAACTTGAGGCAAATTTTGTAACAGACCCCTATGGTTGCCTCGCCCCACTCACCGCTGCCGCAAATACTGGCCCGGATTGACGCCAAACTTTTTGCGAAAGGCGCGGGCAAAAGAACTGCGACTGGCAAAGCCGACGGCGTGGGCCACGCCGACGACCGTTTTGGTGCCTTGATCGAGTAGTTGTCGGGCGCAGTCGAGGCGATAATTGTGCAGGTAGCCAAAGACGGTGGTACCAAACACCTGGCGAAAGCCGCGTTTGAGGGCGCACTCATTGATCTGACTCTGGCGGGCCAGTTCGGCCAGGGTGGGGGGATGGTCGAAGCGCTGCAATAAAAGGTCGCGGGCGTGGTGAATGCGCTCAATGTCGGCGGGTTTAAGGGAACTGGCGGGGGTGGAAGGCTGCGTTTGACTCAGGATGTCGTGCAGGCACAGGGTGACCAACTCCCAGGCCTTGCTTTCGAGGTAGAACTGTTTCATGACGCCGGTATAGGGGCAGTGCCGAATCTGGTGCAACACCATTTGCATGGGGGTGGTGATGGTGCCGAACTGGTTGTAGTAGAGCTGCTCGGGCGATCGCAGCAAATCGGGCAGGGGCAAGGGGCGATCGCCCAACCACTGACAAAAACGCTCTGGGTCAATGTGAAAGCTCAGCCATTCGTTGAGTTGATCAGCAGGTTTAGTACCCGTATCGCCTGGGGCCATACCGCTGCCAAAGAAGCCGTAGCCCTTGGAGCCAGTGGGCGTTTTGGCATAGGTTTCACAGCTCTCTAAGTAAAAGGTGCACTCAATGGGATGGGGGCGCTCTGAAGAGGTGACCATCAGGTGATGGCGCAGTTGATAGCGGGAGACGGTCATGCATAGCCCGTCCTGTAGTTCAATGTTGTGGTAATACCCCTGCCCCAGGCTGTCGGGATAGAGCCATTTCTCTTCGTGCTCAGATGCTACGACAGGGGTGCCGCTTTGAATGAGATCGTGGTAGGTACTTTGGGAGAGGGTGAGGGCCATAGGGCAGGTAGAAGTCAGGGACCAATGCTCATAACCGAGGGGTTGTAGCACTGGTATGACAATAACTTAATTAAGATTAATTCTCAATAGCTGAGGCGGCAGCGGGTGATGAGGAGTATCAACGGTTATCAGTTCTATCCCTATTCTGTGACTCTGATCCGGCGGGCGATCGCAACGGACTCTATGATGAACTTAGCTAAATAATAGAGCCCAGCTAAAATCACAAAACTGATTGTAATAATCATCCAGTCATACGGGTTTTGTAGGTAACGAATAACTTGGCCAAGTATTTGAGTAGGATTAGTCAATAAATCCCAACTGTTAAACCGTTCAAATCGTCCTAAACAAATGC
>CAZXWM010000488.1:0-2344 GCA_964644215.1 uncultured Phormidium sp. | reverse complement strand
TCCGCCTGCACCTCTGGCGTGGAAACCCCCTCCCATGTTTTGCGCGCGATCGGTCTGTCGGAATCAGCCATTGCAGGCTCCCTACGCATCGGGTTAGGGAAATTCAGCCGCGACACAGACCTGGACGAAGCCGCCGAGATTCTTAGCCAGAGCGTACAAGCCATTGAGAAAATTATGTCAAGATAGGCACAATGGCTCTTACGCAACATACCTGACTGTGATACAAACTACCCAAACCCGTTCCCAAACCCCTCAATCTCAAACCGAGGTGACATTCCACTATCACGTGGCCATGTCTCAGCCTCAATCCCATCTCCTAGACATCACCCTAGAGGTTCGCAACTGGACCGCCGGCCATCTGGACTTAAGCTTCCCCGTCTGGACCCCCGGTTCCTATCTGGTGCGGGAATATGCCAAACAAATTCAAGAGTTGACCGCACAAACCGACAGCGGAACCCCTCTGAACTGGCAAAAACAATCAAAAAATCAATGGCGGATTCAAACTGAGAATACCACGAATCTCTCTATCTCCTATCGCCTCTTTGCCAATGAACTCACCGTTCGCACCAATCACTTCGATGAGACTCACGCCTATTTTAATGGTGCGGCGACCTTTTTCTATAGTCCTGGACTCGAACATCACCCGATTGAGGTAACGATTCACCCTCATCATCCAGATTGGCAAATTGCTACAACTCTGCCAGCAGTCGATAACAAACCGAACTGCTTTTATGCCGCAGATTTTGATACCTTAGTGGATAATCCCTTTGAAGTGGGGATTCAAGAACGTCGTCAGTTTGAGGTGTTAGGAAAACCTCATGAGTTCGTGGTTTGGGGACAGGGAAATCTCAATCTCGATCGCCTCGTCGAAGATACCAAACGCATCATTGAACTCGAAGCCAATCTCTTTGATGGCTTACCCTACGATCGCTATCTCTTTCTCCTGCATCTGTCCGCCGGTGGGTTTGGTGGCTTGGAACATAAAAGCTGTTGTTCCCTAAACTATCCCCGCCTGGCGTTTCAAAATCGCGATCGCTACCGCCGCTTTATGCAACTGGTGGCCCATGAATTTTTCCATCTCTGGAACGTTAAACGGATTCGACCTAAAGCCTTAGAACGGTTTGACTATGAAGCCGAAAACTACACCCCTTCTCTCTGGTTTTGTGAAGGAGCCACCAGCTATTATGATATGCTGATTCCCCTGTGGTCGCATATTTACGGCGGGAAAGCATTTCTCAAAATCTTTAGTAAAGATGTCACCCGCTTTTACACCACTCCTGGACGCTTAGTGCAACCCCTGAGTGAGTCCAGTTGGGATGCGTGGATTAAACTCTATCGCCGTGACGCGAATAGTGATAACTCGCAAATTTCCTACTATCTCAAAGGGGAAATGGTGGCGTTGATGTTGGATTTGACCATTCGCCGCAATAGCCAAAATGCGCGATCGCTTACTGATGTCTTGCGTCATCTTTGGGACAAGTTTGGAAAACCCGAAATTGGCTACACCCCCCAACAACTGCAAGCGGCCTTTGAAGCCGCTGCAAATCAGGATTTAAGTGAGTTTTTCCATCGCTATGTCCATGGAACCGAAGAATTACCCCTGAATGAGTATCTCGAACCCTTTGGCTTACGGATTAAAACCGATGAAGCCAAACAACCGCCATTTTTGGGAGTACGGGTGAGTGACGATCGCGGAATTACCCTCGTCGATTTCGTCGAAGCCGGTTCCCCAGCCGCTGAGGTGGGATTGGAACCGGGAGATGAGTTGCTGGCGATTAATCGCTTGCGGGTTAACGCTGATGGCTTCGGCGATCGCCTCAAGGACTTTGAAGCGGGAGATGAGATTGAACTCAGTTTCTTCCATCAGGATGAATTGAAAATGATGCGTCTAACTCTCACAAAATCCCGTCCTGCTAATTATATGGTGGCGACTGTGGACAATCCCACTCCTGAACAGTCTCAAAATTTCCAGGCTTGGTTGGGGGTAGAGATGACGAGTCTGTAACCGGCGACTCTTAAATCTGGCGAGAGGTGGGGGCCTCTCGTCAGACGGGGGACGGGTTAAGTTCCTAACCTAGAAATCACGAAATGACATGATGACACTACAAGACATTATTAAATCCCTGGACTACTTATCTGATCGCGATCAAGAGGTGTTATTTGAAATCCTCCAAAACAGACGAAATCATGACATAAAAATCAACACAATTACCTCTCTTCGAGGTAAATATGCTGATATTCCGACCAGTAGTAATGGGTTTGCACTGCGGAAAGAAAACGACATTTAATTGCAAAACTTCGGGCCTTCAGGATATACGGTGTGATTTGTTGCATGGGATACCAA
>CAZXWM010000487.1:0-2358 GCA_964644215.1 uncultured Phormidium sp. | reverse complement strand
TGTTCCCTGTTCCCTTTTGTAATCACTCTGTACCCATTATGAACTCAAACATTCTTACCTCCAGTGGTATTGTGGCAGTTCCACTGTTGATTTTTTCGATTCTTTCTCTGGCATTGATTGCCGAACGCTGCTACTTTTGGTTTCGGCTTTTGCGCCGCCAGGATACCGTACTGAAACGGGTATTCCAGTCATTAGAATCGGATTGGTATTCCGCAATTCAAATCTTGAAAAGGAACTTAGAATTCCCCATCTGTCGTATCTTCTTGGAGGCTTTAGAATTAGAATCAGCTACCATTGAAGAATTTCAAATTGCCCTTGAAACTGCTGCCCGAGCTGAAGTACCTGTCCTACGGCGATTTAATACCGTTTTTGACACGATTGTTGCTGTGTCGCCCTTGTTGGGGCTATTAGGGACGGTGTTAGGACTCATGACATCCTTTGCATCCTTACGATTGGGGGATGTGAGTCAAAGCGATACAATCGGGGTGACTGGCGGGATTAGTGAAGCCCTTGGTTCAACTGTCCTGGGCTTAGTGGTGGCAATTTTTACCCTATTATTTTCCAACGCATTTCGCAGTTTTTACCGTCGTCAAACGGCCTTAATTGAGGAATATAGTGGGCGGTTAGAACTCATGTTTAGAAAAATTAAAGCTCAGCCTGTTGAAACCGTAAAACAAGAGGTCTAAAGTTAGCAACTTCAGGATTAGCCTTTCTAACGATCTCCCTTGTTTTTTTGATGACCTTCCTAGGATATTTCTACCAATGAAGCTCCTTGATGACGATCCAGATATCCCAGCACAAATCAACATTGTCTCGGCCATTGATGTAATTTTTGCGATTTTGGCCTTTTTCATTATTTCGAGTTTATTTCTATCTCGGAACGAAGGGCTGCCGGTAAACTTGCCCCAGGCACAAAGCTCAGAAATACAACAAGAAACCCGTATTGCCGTCTCCGTAACTGCCGAGGGGGAAATTCGTGTCAACGACGATGTCGTAACCCTAGAGGACTTGCAGGGGCAGGTCGAACGGGTCATGGAAGACTCTCAAAGTACCCTGGTGGTGTTGAATGCCGACGAGTCCATTGCCCATGGCCGAGCGATCGCCGTGATGGATCGCCTACGTCAGATTCCCGACTTGCGCATGGCGATCGCCACCACCTCCAAATCCACCTCTGACGAGACCTCCGACGAGACCTCTGAAGACACGGCCAACTAGCCTTTACATGCCCAGATTGGGGCGTTGTTATGAGTTCCCAAGTCACTCAGCCTGATGATCGTCCGAGATCCCAATCCCCTGTTGTCCTACTGGCTGGCCTACTTCTGAGTGGTCTAGTGCTTTTATGCTGTCTCCTGCTGAGCATTCTTTTGGGGGCCGCTGAGATTCATCCAGGGACAGTTTGGGAGGCGATCGCCCACTTTGACGGGTCTACCGAGCATCTGATTATCCGTACAGTGCGCCTCCCCCGGACCCTATTAGCCCTGCTAGTGGGAGCAGCCCTGGCCGTTGCCGGGGCCATCACCCAGGGATTAACCCGTAATCCCCTCGCTGCACCGGGTATTTTAGGAATCAACGTGGGGGCGGGCCTGGCCATGGTGTTAGCCATATTCCTGGGAGTTAGTCGCAGTGATGCCATTGGCTTTGCGTTTTTGGGGGCGGCGATCGCCACGGGGGTTGTCTTTGGCCTGGCATCGATGGGAGGTCGTGGCATAACTCCCCTAAGACTTGTCATTGCCGGGGCCGCTCTATCCTATTTACTCGGAGCATTAACGACGGCGATCCTGATTCTCAGTCAGCGGACTCTTGATGAAATTCGCTTTTGGTTAGCGGGATCTCTTGCTGGCCAGGACTTGGCAAATTTGCTGCCGTTGCTTCCCTACCTCGTCCTGGGGTTAGTGGCGGCACTCGTTCTCGGTCGTCAGTTAACCCTACTCTCTCTCGGGGATGATGTGGCCCAGGGCTTAGGTTTACAAACCGCCTGGGTTAAAGGGGCGGCGTCCGTGGTTGTGATTCTGCTGGCTGGAAGTGCTGTGGCCTTAGCCGGTCCCATTGGCTTTGTGGGGTTGGTGGTTCCCCATGTGGTTCGTTTCGCGGTTGGGGTAGATTATCGCTGGATTCTGCCCTATGCCATGGTCTTCGGCGCCATTTTGCTATCTTTGGCCGATATTGCCGCCCGTTGGCTGATTCGTCCCCAGGAATTGCCGGTGGGGGTGATGACCGCCTTACTCGGAGCGCCATTTTTTATCTACCTGGCGCGATCGCGGATTCGTTAACCCTGTTCCCTGTTCCCTGTTCCCTATTCCCTGTTCCCTATTCCCTGTTCCCTATTCCCTGTTCCCTGTTCCCTATTCCCTGTTCCCT
>CAZXWM010000486.1:0-2378 GCA_964644215.1 uncultured Phormidium sp. | reverse complement strand
CGCCAAAGAGCTATTTGACGCCGCTCACGCCAACGTTCAGCCCCATTCCGGCGCTCAAGCCAACTTTGCCGTTTTCCTAGCCTTGCTGAAGCCAGGAGACACCATTATGGGCATGGATCTCTCTCATGGAGGCCACCTCACCCATGGGTCTCCGGTGAACGTCTCGGGCAAATGGTTCAACGTCCAGCATTACGGCGTTAGCCAAGACACAGAACAACTCGACTACGAAAACATTCGCCAACTGGCCCTCAAACATCGGCCCAAACTCCTCATCTGCGGCTACTCCGCCTATCCGCGAACCATCCATTTCGACAAATTCCGGGCCATCGCCGACGAAGTGGGGGCCTATCTCATGGCCGATATCGCCCACATTGCCGGCCTCGTGGCTACGGGCCATCACCCCAACCCTCTCGAACATTGCCACGTCGTCACCACCACCACCCACAAAACCCTGCGTGGCCCTCGCGGCGGCTTGATTTTGACCCAAGACCCAGATTTAGGCAAAAAATTCGATAAAGCCGTCTTCCCCGGTAGCCAAGGCGGTCCCCTCGAACATGTCATCGCCGCCAAAGCCGTGGCCTTTGGCGAAGCCCTCAAACCTGAGTTTAAAACCTATTCAGGCCAAGTCATTGCCAACGCCCAAGCCATGGCCACGCAACTGCAAGACCGGGGATTGAAAATTGTCTCAAATGGGACGGATAATCACCTGATGCTGGTGGATTTGCGATCGGTGAATATGACTGGCAAACGGGCCGATGCCCTCGTCAGCGAGGTGAACATCACCGCCAACAAAAATACTGTTCCCTTTGATCCCGAATCTCCCTTTGTCACCAGTGGTTTGCGGTTAGGATCTCCAGCCATGACGACTCGCGGCATGGGGATTGAGGAATTCAAAGAAATTGCTAACATTATCGCCGATCGCCTTCTCAATCCTGACGATGACGCCGTCGCTAACCGCTGTCGTCAACGGGTGGATACCCTCTGTCAGTCCTTTCCGCTGTATCCACATTTACGGATTCCGGTAGCCGCTATGGCGTAGATTAAGTATCCGCGATAACAGAGTTTCTGGGCAGTCCTTCTGGGCTGTCCTTTTTCTGCTCTCGATGGTTCTGGCCGAAGGGTTTGAGCGTCGACATAGGATAGTTGTAGCATCTGACTCCCTTGGCTTTGACAGACTAATCTTGGCTTGGGGGGCAATCTTCCGTGGCAGAAGTTGACGCGATCGCGGTACACTAAGCCCCATTGCTCCACCCCTGACCCCACCCTTTGGCTTCAAGTCCAGATGCCACAACATCTGTATCATCTTTTTGCGTTCGTGATTTCCGCTGCCGTCGTTCTTGTCACCACGCCCTGGGTGAAGGAACTCGGCTTGCGGAGTGGACGAGTCGATCTTCCTAGCGATCGCAAAGTCCACGATCGCCCCATGGTTCGCTTGGGAGGCGTTTCAATCTTCTTGGGCAGCCTCATTGCCTTGCTTCTAGTGTGGAAACTCGGCGGCTTTATTGACACTCAAGGCAACTATCTCGATCCCGCGACAGAATACGAAATTTGGGGCGTCACCATCGGCGGCTTACTCTTTTTCCTGATTGGTTTGGCTGACGATTTGTTTAACTTGTCGGCCCTGACTCGTCTGCTGTTACAAATCCTAGTGGCCAGTGTGGCTTGGTCCCTATGTGGGGTCAGTATTGATTTTCTCTCGATTCCCTTTGTCGGCTTGGTGGAGTTGCCGGCATTAGTGAGTTTACCGGTAACGGTTATTTGGCTAGTGGGGATGGCCAATGCGATCAACTGGATTGATGGCCTCGATGGACTGGCGGCGGGTGTCTCGGGAATTGCCGCCGTGGTTCTGTTGGTGGTGAGTTTATTTATGGAACAGCCCGCAGCCGCCCTGATTGCAGCGGCGTTAGCGGGAGGGGCCTTGGGATTTTTGCGATATAACTTCAACCCGGCCCAGATTTTTATGGGGGATGGTGGATCGTACTATCTTGGCTTTACGTTAGCCGGGGTTGGGGCGATCGGCTTAGTTAAGAGTACGGCCATCACCGCTGTCTTACTGCCCTATATTATTCTGGCGGTTCCCATTTTTGATATGTCGGCGGTGATTCTCGATCGCCTCCGCAATGGTATTTCTCCCTTTGCGGCTGACAAGCGACATCTCCATCATCGCTTACTCAATGCCGGTTTATCTCATCGGTTCACGGTTCTGTTTATCTACGCCCTCACCCTCTGGGTGGGAGGGTTAGCCCTAGCTTTTGCGGGACTTCCCAGCGGCCAAGCCTACGCCTTGGCGGCCACCTCGTTATTGGGTTACACAGCTTGGAAAGCCTGGAAGTATGCCCGTTGATTTGACATCCTCCCACGCTAATTCAAAGAATATA
>CAZXWM010000485.1:0-2419 GCA_964644215.1 uncultured Phormidium sp. | reverse complement strand
CACCGTTGAAGTGAAACTCGGCGGCCATACCGAAATGTCCCACGACACCAACGGCAACGCTCGCTGGTGTTGGATTCCCGATCGCAGCGTCATCGGTATCCCCCACGATACCCCCGTTCCCGGCTACCAAACCAACACCGTCAACCCCCTGCGACTCTGGAAAGCCGAAGCCAGTGAAGCCTTTAACTTCGATGCCTTCAACGCCGGCAACTATGACCGGGCCGTGGCCGAGAAAATCAACTCCGAAACCATCTCCAAGGTTCTCTATCCCAACGACAACACCCCCCAAGGTCGAGAACTGCGCTTAGCACAACAATACTTCTTTGTCTCGGCATCGTTACAAGACTTAGTCCGTCTGCATCTGCGGACTAACCCTTCCCTAGAGAACTTCCATGAACGGGTGGCGATTCAACTCAACGATACCCACCCGGCCATTGCTGTGGCCGAACTGATGCGACTGTTCCTCGACGAACACAACCTAGACTGGGATACCGCCTGGAGTATCAGCGAGAAAACCCTCTGCTATACCAATCACACCTTACTTCCCGAAGCCCTAGAACGGTGGTCTGTGGAGTTGTTTAAATCCCTTCTCCCCCGTCACCTGGAACTGATTTATGAAATCAACTTCCGCTTCCTTGAAAATGTGCGAACCTGGTTCCCCGGTGACGATGAACTCGCGCGGCGCTTATCAATCATCGAAGAAGGCCCCGAAAAACAGGTTCGTATGGCCCACCTCGCTTGTGTCGGTTCCCATGCCATCAACGGCGTGGCAGCCCTGCATACGGAACTGTTAAAAAGCCAGACCCTACGGGATTTTGCTCGTTTGTGGCCCGAGAAATTCTTCAACAAAACCAATGGGGTTACTCCCCGTCGCTGGATGTTGCTGAGTAACCCTAAACTCTCTCAACTGATTACCGAGAAAATCGGTGATGGTTGGCTGAAAAATCTCGAACAACTCAGTGGGATTGAGAAATGTCTTGAAGACAAGTCCTTCCGCAAACAATGGCAAGAGATTAAACGGCAAAACAAACAAGAGTTAGCCGCTTATATTAAGGTCAAGCGCGGCATTGATGTCAATCCTGATTCCTTGTTTGATGTGCAAGTGAAGCGGATTCATGAGTACAAACGGCAGCATTTAGCGGCTCTACATATTATCACTCTCTACAACCGCATCAAACGCAATCCTGACGCGGACATTTTGCCTCGGACCTTTATTTTTGGCGGTAAAGCTGCACCAGGGTACATCATGGCTAAGTTGATTATTAAACTGATCAACGCCGTGGGAGAAGTGGTTAACAAAGATCCCGATGTTCGGGGACGCTTGAAAGTGGTGTTTTTGCCCAACTTCAATGTCTCTCTTGGGGAGCGGATTTATCCGGCGGCTGATTTGTCAGAACAGATTTCAACGGCGGGTAAAGAAGCTTCGGGAACCGGCAATATGAAGTTTGCCATGAATGGGGCGTTGACGATTGGAACTCTTGATGGGGCGAACATCGAGATTCGCGAAGAAGCCGGGGCGGAAAACTTCTTCCTCTTTGGTTTGACGGCCCAGGAAGTTCAGGATTTGAAAGCTAAAGGCTATAATCCTCGCTCTTACTACGAGAATAATCCTGAACTGCGGGCAGCCATCGATCGCATTGCTAATGGGGACTTTTCTCCGGGCGATCGCGATCGCTTCAAACCCATTGTCGATAACCTTCTCTATGGCGATCCCTTTATGCTGTTGGCAGACTATCAAGCCTACATCGACTGTCAGCAAGAGGTGAGTAAAGCCTATCGCGATCTCGACTCCTGGACACGCATGGCCATTCTCAACTCCGCTCGTATGGGTAAGTTTTCGAGCGATCGCACCATCGACGAGTATTGCAAAGAAATTTGGAATGCCAAACCCGTAAACATCGAGTTAGAGGAATATTCCCAGGAAGAAGCCATCTTAAAACGCTCCGTCAAAATGCGCTAATCCATCCCCAAGTGGATTAAACTCAAACAAAGAAAGGGGAGAGACTTGAACAATCGAGTCTCTCCCCTTTGATCCATTGTCTAATCCCCTCTTCCCCGAAGGTACCCCACCTGCGAGATGCCCCTACCAGGTTCCCCCTCTTGCCTTTTGCCTCTTGCCTCTTGCCTCTAAATCCTATGCCCGCCACCCTAGCCCTCATCGCCCACGACGCCCAAAAAGATCAACTGGTTAGTTTTGCCCAAAACTACCGTTCCATTCTCGGTCGCTATCATCTTATCGCCACCGGAACCACCGGGCGACGGATTCAAGAGGCCACCGACTTAGCCATCGAACGCATGGAATCCGGTTCCGTTGGCGGAGACACCCAAATCGCCGCCCAAGTCGTCGGCGGCGATGTCATCGCCGTCATTTTCCTCATCGATCCCCTCTACGCCCAACCCCACGAACCCGACATTCAAG
>CAZXWM010000484.1:0-2462 GCA_964644215.1 uncultured Phormidium sp. | reverse complement strand
GCCTCTTGCCTTTTGCCTTCTCCCCCCCCATGAACCTCTCCTGCAACAACCTCACTTTTAAAAACATCCAGGCCATCATTTTCGATAAAGATGGCACCTTACTAGATACCCAAGATTTTCTACGCCGATTAGGCATAGCCCGCATACGGCGACTCGATGCCCAAATTCCCGGTGTTGGAGAATCCTTGATGATGGCCTTTGGCATAGACGGCGATCGCCTCGATCCGACCTATCTCCTCGCCGTCGGTAGCCGCCACGAGAACCTGATTGCCGCCGCCGCCTATGTGGCCGAAACCGGCCGGAACTGGGCCGAATCCCTCCAGATTGCCCGAGAGGCCTTCGATGACGGCGATCGCCTCCTCAAAGACAACGACACCTCCCCCCTCTTTGTCGGCTCCTTAGAAATTCTCCATCACCTAGCCAACGCTGGCTTCAAACTCGGGATTCTCTCGGCCGACACCAGCCAACGAGTAGACCAATTTGTCCAGAGTTGTCAACTTGACGACCTAATCGGGTTCAAAATGGGAGTCGACGACGGCCCCAGCAAACCTGATCCTGCCCTATTCCAACAAGCCTGTAGCGCCCTCGGCGTATCTCCCCAGGAGGCTATCATGGTAGGAGACTCCCCCCTAGATATCGAAATGGCCCAACGAGCCGGAGCTGCCGGAACCATCGGCATTTGTTGGCATTCTCAAGACCATCGTCACCTCAGCCAAGCCGATGTCACCATTGAACAACTCGATCAACTCCATGTCGTCGCCTAACACCTGCAACCATGCAACCCCCGCTGCCTGCTGACACCCTCCTACAACAGCGTTATCACCTCGTTCAGCTGCTTGGACAGGGTGGGTTTGGCCGCACCTACTTGGCAGAAGATAAAGGACGATTTAACGCGCCCTGTGCCGTCAAGGAGTTTGCCCCAACCCTACTCGATACGACCCTGCTCGATAAAGCCAAAGAACTCTTCGAGCGCGAGGCAGAAGTTCTCTATCACCTGCAACATTCCCAAATCCCTCAATTTCAAGCCATTTTTGAAGAAAACCAGCGGCTGTTCATCGTGCGGGATTACGTTCCCGGAGACAGCTACGAGAGCCTGCTGCGATCGCGCGGTCCCTTGAGTGAAGCCGAGGTGACTCAGTTCCTGCGGGATATCCTGCCGGTTTTAGAGTACATCCACAATCAAGGCATTATCCATCGAGACTTGTCTCCCGAGAATATCATTCAGCGTCAGAGCGATCGCCTACCGGTTCCCATCGACTTTGGCGTGGTGAAAGATATCGCCAGCCAACTACAAGCCGCTCAAACCCAGGGGCAATCCTCCGATGCACAATTGCCCGAGGACAGCCAACCCCAACCCCCCATCGCCAACGCCACCCTCGTAGGAAAACCGGGCTATGCCCCTCCTGAACAGCTTCATTATGGGCGGGCCTATCCCCACAGCGACCTATATGCCCTAGGCGTGACCGCCATTGTTCTCCTCACCGGGGAAAAACCCGCCAACCTCTACAACGACGACGAATCTCACTGGAGTTGGCAACAAGCCTGTTCCGTCAGTCCCCAACTGGCGGAGGTTCTCAACAAAATGCTGAGCGATCGCCCCAAAGAACGCTATCTCAGCGCCCAAGAGGTTCGAGCCGCCCTCTTCACCGGAACCGCCACCGCCCCCGGCGTTCCTGACACCACCGCCTCCCCAAACGTTGCTCCCAACCCCAACAGCCAGTCCAATCCTCCCTCAAGCCTACCCACCGTCATGGTGAGCCGATCGCCAGACACCTTAGCCCCAAACCAGCCCGGCGATCGCTCCACCCCAGTCTCTCCCCAACTCCCCTCATCTCGCCAAGCCTCAATTGGCCCGCCCCAGAAATCCATCTGGGATAATCCCATCGTCGTCATTCTCAGCGCCATGGTGTTAGCCCTACTAGGCGGTTGGAGCGTTTGGACCTTAATTACCAGCTTTAGCCAATCCAACGATCGCCCCATCGCCCAACAGCCCCAAACGCCCCCCACCCCACCCGAACCGACACCCGAACCGACACCCGAACCGACACCCGCCGTCACCGATCGCAACCTCAACCTCTCACCAGGGAATCGCTTGCGAGTTGAAGGAAGCCTACAGGACAACGAAACCTATAACTACCGCCTGCGCCTCGATGCAGGAACCGAACTGGCGACCTTTCTCGAAAGCGAAGGAGTCCTAATGACCGTCTTTGACCCGCTCGGCAACCCTCTACCGGGGCGATCGCAGCGAGTCTCCGGCTGGGAAGGACCCATCCCCCGTCGGGGTCAATACACCATTCAACTGCAAACCGTCAGTGGCTTAACGGAAGGGGATTACATCCTCGATGTAGACCTGAAGGCACCGACCCCTGAGCCGACCCCTGAGCCAACCTCTGAGCCGACCCCTGAGCCAACCTCTGAGCCAACACCTGAGCCAACCCCTGAGCCAACCCCTGAGCCAACCC
>CAZXWM010000483.1:340-2471 GCA_964644215.1 uncultured Phormidium sp. | reverse complement strand
TATGGAGAATAGGGGATTCGAACCCCTGACCTCTGCGGTGCGATCGCAGCGCTCTACCAGCTGAGCTAATTCCCCCAATCGTAGTTACCGAACATAGCACGATATCGGTTAAATGTCAAGACCTCAGAGACTCACCGCTGGCGTGGGGTTAAAGGCCGCCTGAACCCGGTCCAACTCCAACTCCCCTAACGCATCCACCACCCAATCCGCTCGCCGCTGTAACATATGCACCGGATAAGTATTCGCCACCCCCACCACCTGCATTCGGGCCCGTCGGGCCGCCTCAATCCCGGCGGGACTGTCTTCAATCGCTAAACACTCTTGCGGCGTCAACTCTAACTCAGGATTTTGCGCGTTCAACTGCTGTACCGCCAACAAATAGCCCTCTGGGTCGGGTTTACTCGATGGTATATCATCGCCAGTGACTAAAACCCGAAACTGAGATAACAATTCAATCTGACCTAACACCGATTCGACTTCTGGCCGTAAAGCCCCACTCACGAGGGCTAACTGCAAATTTTCCAGCCGTAATTTTAAGATAAAATCCACTAAACCTGGATAAATCGGTAACTCAGCCAAAGCCTCAATTGCTTGGCGATAGCCCTGAGATTTCTTCTCCATTAAACCCTGCAATAATTCTGGCGTTAATACCCGTCCCTGACGCTCCCACAACGCTTGTAAGCCGGCGCGATCGCTGCGCCCCAAACAGACCTCTTGAATCTCACTTTTATCCGGTCGTAAATTTTCCGACAATAGCAATTCGGCAATCAACTCCAGATGAATTGCCTCATCATTAATAATGATGCCATTAAAATCAAAAATAACCGCTTTTAATACCATAGTTCGAGACCCTTGCTATAGGTTAACACCGGGGGAGGGCGAACAGCCGTTCGCCCCTACAGCTATCTGTGGACAGACCCCCCAAGATTAAGCAAACACCATGTCTCCCTCTAGGGGGAACTCATCCGTGACCCAGTCCTGACCCGGTAGGGGCTTCACCCCTCGGGTCACTTGATGAATCCACCAATGAGTCCGTGTTTCTACGGTAGCGAATCCCGCCGCTTGCATCCAGGCCGCCACATCTCCTTGGGCATACTCAGCAATATAAGGTTCCTCAAACACCTCCATTAACCAGGGAGTTTGCCGTAAACTCTCCTGACTCCCATCGAGGACAATCACCTCGCCGCCAACTCGTAACAGGCGGAAACATTCCCGTAAAATTGCCTGACTCACCAGCGGCGGCGTTTCATGGAATAGCAACGACAGAGAAATCAGATCAAAACTGTTGTCCTCAAACCCCGTCTCCTCAGCCTTTCCATGTCGCCAGTCCAGCTTGAGACCCTCAGCCGTGGCCTTATGCTGGGCCATCACCAACATATAGGGCGATAAATCCAAACCAACGACCTGGGCCTGAGGAAAAGTGCGTTTTAACACGAACGTCGTTGACCCTGTTCCGCAGCCTAAATCGAGAATACACCGGGGTTGCGATCGCACCGCCTCAATCACCCCCTGCCGCACCCAAGCCTCATTCGGCGGCAACACATACTGAGTAATCGGATCATAAGACACCGCCGCCCCCGGAGTCAGATAACCGCCCTCAACCCCATGAAAATTCTGAGAGCGATAATACTCAGGATAGACCAGTCCCGGCGTCGAGAGGCGATCGCCCTCCGTGGGCCAATCAATCCGTTCAAACTGGCGATTCATCGCCTCGCGGTCCAACAGGGGGTCCAACATCGACCCCAAAAAACGATCCCAAAGCGTCGTCTGTTTCGTCGTCTGTTCAGAAGCCATAGCCAAAATTCCCCGACCATCAACATCTTTAAAGATAGTCCAACTGAGCCAGTCCGGGGCAACAGACGGGCGATCGCCCACCCCGGCCCTGACCCGACTATGGCAAAATGAACCCAGGGTTTACCGATCGCACCATTTCCATGACCAAATTCATCTTCATCACCGGCGGCGTCGTCTCCAGCATTGGCAAAGGTATCGTCGCCGCCAGTTTAGGGCGTTTACTCAAATCCCGAAACTACTCCGTCTCCATCCTCAAACTCGACCCCTATATCAACGTCGATCCCGGAACCATGAGTCCCTTCCAACATGGAGAAGTCTTCGTCACCCAAGACGGGGC
>CAZXWM010000483.1:0-330 GCA_964644215.1 uncultured Phormidium sp. | reverse complement strand
GGCCGAAACCGACCTCGACCTGGGCCATTACGAACGCTTCACCGACACCTCCATGTCCCGCCTCAACAGCGTCACCACCGGGTCGATTTACCAATCCGTCATCAACAAAGAACGGCGAGGCGACTACGAAGGAGGAACCGTCCAAGTCATCCCCCATATTACCGGCGAAATTCGCTCTCGCATCCGTCGCGTCGCCCGCAACACCAACCCCGATATCGTCATCGCCGAAATTGGCGGAACCGTCGGTGACATCGAATCCCTGCCCTTCCTCGAAGCCATCCGGCAATTCCGTAAAGACGTCGGCCGAGAAAACCTCATGTACGTCCATGT
>CAZXWM010000482.1:0-2485 GCA_964644215.1 uncultured Phormidium sp. | reverse complement strand
CACGACCCATGTAGCAGAAAACGCCAATGAGGAAGTGAAGGATCACGAGCTGGTAAGGACCGCCGTTGTAGAGCCATTCATCAAGGCTGGCAGCTTCCCAGATCGGGTACAAGTGAAGTCCGATCGCGTTGGAAGAAGGAACAACAGCACCAGAGATGATGTTGTTTCCGTACAGCAGTGAACCAGCAACGGGTTCACGGATACCATCGATGTCCACAGGGGGAGCAGCGATGAATGCAATGATGAAGCAGGTGGTTGCGGTTAAGAGGGTCGGGATCATCAAGACACCGAACCAGCCAATGTAAAGGCGGTTGTCGGTGCTGGTGACCCAGCTGCAAAACCGTTCCCACAGAGACGCAGACTCGCGTTGCTGTAAGGTTGTAGTCATAAAATGAATTATTGCGTTGTGTTTGGTTCTGTAACAAGAGCGAATAATGTGTTTGCCCTTGTTGTTACAAGCTTAACGCAATTGTTTCGTGATGTAAAGGGCTTTTCTGATTTTTTTTGCAAATTTCCTCATATTCGGAGCTAAAAAATGCCTCAAAGTCTTTCCCAGTAAAGCTTTGAGGCATTGTGATTTTTTTGTTAATAATCTGCAATACAATTCCCGTTCTGAAAGGGAAGCTGGTTCATCTGAGGCAG
The DNA here is from genome assembly GCA_964644215.1 of uncultured Phormidium sp. GTDB lineage: Bacteria > Cyanobacteriota > Cyanobacteriia > Cyanobacteriales > Geitlerinemataceae > Sodalinema. Next base: position 1,843 of record CAZXWM010000482.1, on the reverse strand, counting down.
TCCCCGGTGCATCTTAGCCCGGTGGCCAGGTCAGGGGCCGTCCGCCCAAGACGTGGAGGTGCAAGTGATCTACGGTTTGTCCGCCATGTTCACTGGTGTTAATCACGACGCGGTAGCCTTTCTCTAATCTTTCGGTTGCGGCGACGGTTCTGGCGATGATGAGGAGATGTCCAAGCAGTTGCTCATCGCGATCGCCGGCATCGGCCAATTTCGGGATGGATTTTTTAGGAATCACCAGAAAGTGAGTGGGAGCTTGGGGGGCGATATCCCGGAAGGCGAGACATTGATCGTCTTCATAGAGAATGTCGGCCGGAATCTCTTTACGGATAATTTTTCCGAAAATGGTATCGGTCATGGGGGAAGATAGGGAATAGGGAACAGGGAATAGGGAACAGGGAACAGGGAATAGGGAACAGGGGGAATTGATGACTGTTGGCCTCTGTCATCGTCCTCATTAAAACTGTATCAAACGGCGAACGGCTATGGCCGTGGCTGGGGCAAGTAAGACTCCATTACGATAATGGCCCGTGGCGAGTAACACATTCTCATAATTCTCTAATCTATCGATGACGGGCGCACTCCGTCCGTCTGGACGTGGTCGTAATCCAGACCATTGTTCGATGACTTTAGCCTCAGCCAAGGGGGGATACAGAGCGATCGCCGCCTCTTGGACTGCCGCTAAATGGCTCTCATCTGCGGTCACGGTTCCCGCCTGATCCGGAAACTCGACGGTGGCCCCGACCCAACATTCATACTCAGTTAGGGGAACTACATGGACATCGCCCCCCGTGACTACGGGACAATTCTCAGGAAATCGCTGAGGGAGACGGTAACGTACGGCTTGGCCTAAGACCGGTTGAATGGCGATCGCCCCCTCAAGTTGCTGCGACAACGGTGTTGTCCCCAAACCGGCCGCGATCACCAGCCAATCGGGTTCATAGACTTCCCCCGACTGAGTCAGGACCCGCTGACAGCGACGGATTTCTCCCCCGGAGACCTCTACCGTCTCTGTCGCTACAATCTCGCTTTGCCAACAGACTCGTACCCCATTTAATTGGGCCGCCTCCACCAAGGCCTCGGTGAGGGGACGGGGTTGGATTTGGCGATCGCCACCGGAAAACACTCCTCCCGAAATGGTCTCAACTCCCAACTGAGGAAAGCGACGCTGGATCTCGTCAACAGACCACAATTGCAAGGGAAATCCCTGCTGCTGACGAACCGTCGCTAATCCCTGCCACTTGTGCCAATTTTCCTCCATAGAACAGAGTTTCAAAATTCCCGCATCATTACCAGGCAAATGACGCCCGAGTTTCGCCTCTAACTCAGGAATTAAGGTTGCATAGCGTTGCAAACTCTGCTCTCGCAGTTTCCAGGCCCGACTCTTGGCTTTTTTCTGACTAATAGCCGCCATTAACACCCCTAAAGCTGCCCCCGTTGACCCGGCCGCCGGGCGATCGCGATCGCATAGAATCACCTCCAACCCTGGAATAAAGCTCAACTCATAGGCGATCGCCGCCCCCACAACCCCTGCCCCCACAATCAACACTCGACTCATGTCAACAAATCCTCACTTTTTCACAATATCTTGATAGTCTTTACCCTAAAACAGCCAAACGCCCCTGGCAACCAAGGTTCCATCGAATTGCCGAGTAGATTCAACCCAAAACGTCCCAACTCAACCAACATTTTTGGGGCAACGTTCACCACTGTAATACAATGAAAAACTGGCTACACAAATAGCCTGTCGTGCGTTACATCGCTCCTCAAAGGTTTTTACCCTCTATGACCGCATCCACCCATATCCTCATGTGTCCGCCTCATCACTACGATGTGGACTACGTTA